>CAMDXD010000403.1 GCA_945877995.1 Bordetella parapertussis | reverse complement strand
TGCGGCCCGGGGGCCGGACGTCCCCGGCAATCCGTTTGCCGGGGCGGACGCACGAGCGCATGTCGAGGGCGATTTTGCACGCGAGGAAGTCGCCCTCGCCAACCGCAATCCGGGCATGCCGCTCGAGGCGTTGCGCCACGACCTGACGCCGCAGGGGTTGCATTACCTGCTGTCGCACTTCGATATCCCCGACGTCGATGCGCAGGCCTGGCGGCTGACCCTGGGCGGGCAGGTACAGACCGAGCGCTCTTTTTCCCTCGTCGACCTGAAGCAGATGCCGACGCGCACGCTGCGGGTGACGCTGGAGTGCGCGGGCAATGGCCGGGCCGGGATGAACCCGCGCTATCCGAGCATGCCGTGGGTCGGCGAGGCGGTCGGCACGGCCGAGTGGACCGGCACGCCGCTACGCTGCCTGCTCGAGCCGGCGGGTCCGACCACGCTGGCGAGCGAGGTGGCCTTCCTCGGGATCGACCGCGGGTTCGACCGCGGCATCGAACATCATTACGGACGCAGCCTGAAGCTCGAACACGCGATGTCCGACGACGTGCTGGTCGTGCATGCGATGAACGGCCTGCCGCTGCTGCCGCAGCATGGCCATCCGTGCCGGCTGCTCGTACCCGGCTGGTATGGCATGGCCAGCGTCAAGTGGCTGTCGCGCATCGAGGTACTCGACCGCCCGTTCGACGGCTTCCAGCAGGCCGTCGGCTACCACTACCGGAAGTCGGCCGACGATCCAGGCGTGCCGGTGACCACCCTGCGCGTGCGTTCGCTGATGGTGCCGCCTGGCATCCCCGACTGGTACACACGGCGCCGGTTGGTCGAGGCGGGTCCGGTCGAACTGGGCGGGCGCGCATGGGCGGGCGGTGGCGCACCGGTGACCCGGGTGGAGTTCGCGGTCGACGGCCAGTGGCGCGATGCCCGGCTGGCACCCGCAGGGGAGCACCGCTACGCCTGGCGCGGATGGACGTGCACATGGCAAGCGACGGCGGGCGAACACCTGCTGCAATGCAGGGCGCATGCGGCGGACGGTTCGGTGCAGCCCCTGCAGCCCGACTGGAACACGTCGGGCATGGGCAACAATACGGTGCAGTCGGTGCAGGTCACGGTACGCTAGACCCACTCACGTAACCCAGGAAGCTCG
This sequence comes from Bordetella parapertussis, assembly GCA_945877995.1. Classification (GTDB taxonomy): domain Bacteria; phylum Pseudomonadota; class Gammaproteobacteria; order Burkholderiales; family CAIKXV01; genus CAIKXV01. The sequence goes on along the minus strand of CAMDXD010000403.1, from coordinate 2,869 downwards.
GCAATGGACCAGGCGACTCCTCCAGCGAACACAGGCAGCACGATCAGGGTCTCGGTATGGCGCAGCAGCGGCGCAGGTGGCGTCGCGTCCGGCGAGGGCCGGTTCGAAGTGTTCGATGTGCCGCGCGCGCCGAGCCAGACCGTGCTCGATGTGGTGACGCACATCCAGCGCCACCTCGACCCGACGCTGACCTACCGTTTCGCCTGTCGCGTCGGCGTTTGCGGGTCGTGCGCGATGGTGGTCAATGGCGAAGCGCGCTGGACCTGCCGCACCCATGTCGACAAGGTTTCGCAGGACGGTACGCTCGAGATCGCGCCGCTGCGCAACCTGCCGGTGATCCGTGACCTGGCCACCGACATGAGCGTGTTCTTCGACAAGTGGGCGCGCGCCAAGGGCCAGTTCACCGGCAGCCTCACGCGCAAGGACGCGTTCGCGGTCGTGTCGCCCTTGTCGGAGGAGCGGCGGCAGGCCGACCTCGGCATCGAGTGCATCGGCTGCGGCGTGTGCTATTCGTCCTGCGACGTCGTCGAATGGAAGCCCGACTACCTCGGGCCAGCCGCGATGAACCGGGCCTGGACGCTGGTCAACGACACCCGCGACGAAGCCCGGCGCGAGCGCCTCGCGGCGGTCGCTGGCGATGCCGGATGCCATGCCTGCCATACCCACATGACCTGCACCGAACGTTGCCCGAAGCACCTGCCGCTGACCGCCGCGATTGCCGGGCTCAAGCGCGTGACCACGCGGGCGCTGCTGAAGGGGGAACTTTGAACGCACGCGCGCAGGCCTGGTTGTGGTTCCTGCAGCGGGCGTCGGCTGCGCTGCTCGGCTTCTTCGTGCTGGTCCATATCGTGACGATGATCTACGCGGTGCGCAGCGGTCTGTCCGCCGGCGAGATCCTGTCGCGCACCCGCGGCAACACGCCCTGGATGCTCTTCTACGCGCTGTTCGTGGTCAGCGTCGCGGTGCATGTGCCGATCGGCTTGCGCAACATCCTGGCCGAAACGTTCGCCTGGCGTGGGCGCGGCCTCGAAGTTGCCGTGCTGGCGGTCGGTGTGTTCTTCCTGCTGTTCGGCCTGAGGGCCGTGTGGGCGGTCTACGCGCCCGGGGCGGGCCTGCCATGAGCGGCAAGGCATGGCGCAACCGCAACCATCCCGCCTGGTGGGCGTTCATCGTGCACCGGGTGTCCGGCCTGCTGCTGGCAGCCTTCATCCCGCTGCATTTCTGGGCGCTCAGCCAGGCGCTGTCGGGCGAAGCGGCACTGGGCAGTTTCATCGAATGGACCGCGAACCCGGCGGTGAAGGTCGCCGAGTTCGGGCTTGTCCTTGCACTGGCCGCGCATCTTGCCGGTGGCCTGCGCCTGCTTGCGCTCGAGTTCCTGCCCTGGCGCGACTGGCAGAAATCGCTGTTCGCGGTGTCGGTGGCGGCCAGTGTCGGGGCCGGCCTGCTGTTTGCCCTGAACGTGGGCTGAAGGGAAACGAACGGGGGGCTGAGAAAATGCCCGAGATCGCGGGGCTGGCGATTTGGGCGAACACGCGGCATCATCCCTCGCGTGGAAGACCCCGAAACGGCGAGTGCCCCAGGAGGACAGGATGAAACGGCTGACAATGAAGATCGTCGCGGCAGCGACCGCGATCATGGCGATGGGCGGTGCAACTGCAGCGTTCGCGCAGACGCGCGCGCCCGCAGCCGCACCCGCACCCGCGTTCCCGGCGAAGCCGGTGCGCATGATCGTGCCGTTTGTCGCCGGTGGCGCCACCGACGTGGTCGCACGGTTGCTCTCCCAGGGCCTGAATGAGCGCTGGGGCCAGAGCGTGCTGGTCGAGAACCGCGCCGGTGCGGGCGGCTCGATCGGCAGCGAACTCGTCGCGCGCTCGAACCCGGACGGCTATACGCAGTTGTTCGCGTCGGGCAGCGTGCTGTCCGCGAACCAGCACATGTACCGCAAGATGAGCCATGATCCTGGCCGTGACCTGACCGGTGTGTCGCTGGTGGCGAGCGGCCCGATGGTGATCGCGGTCGGGCCGAACTCGAAGTTCAACACGCTGATGGACCTCGTCAACGCCGTGCGCGCCGCCCCGGGCAAGTTCAGCTACGGCTCGGCCGGTGTTGGCAGCCAGGTCCACCTCGCCGCCGAGAGCTTCGAGTACTTCGCGAAGATGGATTCCGTCCACGTGCCCTACAAGGGCGAAGTGATCGCCATCACCGACCTGATCGGCGGGCAGATCGACTGGGCGGCGCCGAACCTCGGTGCGTCCATCAACTTCCTGCGTGATCGCAAGCTTCGTCCGCTGGCGGTCACCGGTCCGAAGCGCTCGCCGTCGCTGCCCGACGTGCCGACGGTGTCTGAAGCCGGCATCACCGGCTTCGAAAATGTCGGCTGGTTCGGCGTCGCGGTGGTCACGGGGACGCCGGCGCCGCTGGTCAATCGTTTGTCGGAAGACATCACGAAGGTCACCGGGGGCTCCGGCTTCCGCGACCGCGTGGCTGGCCTCGGGATGGAAGCGGGCGGCAACCCGCCCGATGAATTCAACAAGTACATCCGCTCGGAGATCGTCCGCTGGGGCCGGATCATCCGGGAGCGCAAGATCACCGCGATGTAGCACGCTTTCGCACGCCGGCGTCCGGTGTCCGGTGTCCGGCGACGGCCGGCCGCCGCCCCGCACTCCGCCACCGGTCGGCTCGTGGCGCGGCGATCGAATTCGACAGGGACTGCATGCAGATCGACCTCAAGCAGGTGGAAGACGCCGCGAAGGAGCTGTATATCCGGGCGCTCAAGATACTTCCGCCAGACATCAAGGAAGGCTTCACCGGCCTGGTGAAGCGCGAGACCAATGCGACCGGGCAGTCGGTGCTGGCGACGATGATCCGC
>CAMDXD010000402.1 GCA_945877995.1 Bordetella parapertussis | reverse complement strand
ATGGCGATCGAAAGCGCCAACGCCGTAGCTGCCGTCACCGGCAGCAGGAACGCGAGCAGGACAGGGCGCGACAGCATTCTTGTAGCGTAGCGCACCCGTCCCGGTGCAGTCCCGCCACCGGCCGTGTTCATACGCTGGGCGACGATCGTCGCCCAGCGGGACTCACCCGGCGCTGGAGAACGATTCTGCCGTTGCGCGCAGCGCGACCACCTGGTTGGACAACCGTTCGCCGATCGTTTCGATCACGTCGGCGTCGAGCGACAGCAGCGATGCCGTTCGCTCGGATACGCCGTCGAGCATGACGGCATCGAGCGGGAATGGCGGGGCGGAGTCGGCGTAGACCGCGCTCATCACTACCTCGGACCGCGCGAGTTCGTCGGCGACAGCGAGGATCGCCGACAGGGAGTCCGGCTCGATCGCGTCGAACTCGCGCTCGGCCACTGCGCTGGTGATCTCGTCGGGCAGGCTCCACTTGCGCAGCAGTGCCGTGGACACGGCGCGCCGGGCCTTGCCGAGCATCACCTGCTCGACCTGCCCGAGCTTCATGTCGCGTGCCACCGCCGTCTCGAGGAGCACGTCGAGCGTGCCGGGGCGAAGGCATTCGATCACCAGCGTGCCGATGTCGTAGATCATCCCGGCCAGGTAGGCGTTCGCGCGCTCGGCCGGCGCAACCTTGATCGCCAGCAGGCTGGCGCCATGGGCCACCGCCATCGCATGCAGCCAGAGGAACTCGCGCCACTGCGGCGACAGACCCTTGTTGAGAGCCTGTCCGCACAGCATACCGAAGGCCGTCTGCGCGGCACGCTCCAGCCCGATTCGGCTCACGGCCTGGTCCAGCGCGTTGAACTTCTTGCCAGGGATGCCGAATGCGACGGAATTCGCGAGGCCGATCAGGCGGGCGACGCAGATCGGTTCCTGTTCGATGATTTGGCAGAAGACCCTGGTGGACTCCAGTTCGGACGGTTTGAGTGCGGCGAGCTTGCTCGCCACGGGCGAAATCCGGGGCAGGGTAGTCAGGTCGAGGGAGTCCAGGCGCTCGGACAACTTGCTCATTGCGCTGTCGGCTGCGGCCGACGGCGTTGGCGAGGGCGGGGGCGGCGCCTGTGGTTTTGCGGTGAAATCGAGTGAATCGTCCATGGGACTGCAGTGGTCCTTCAGTGGGTTCAGCGAATGTGGGTAATCATCGACGCCACTGCCCGCAGCGCCTGTACCTGGCTGGCTACGCGCGCCTCGATCTGGTTGGTCTCGGCGGGCGCGAGCGAGCAGACGACGTAGAAGGCGTCCGGCAGTGTCCCCTGCGTGCAGATGTGCAGCGGCAGCGGTGGTGCCTCGTCGAGGTAGATCCCTTCGACCAGATTGCGTGAGCGCGCCATCCGGTCTGCACACCAGAGTACGGCCGGCATCGAGTCCCGGACCATCGCGCACAGCGTTCGGCAAGTCACCGCGTCGATGATCGGCCTCGGTATGCACCAGCTCGACAGCAGCGTACGGGCGAGATGATCGCGTATCGAACGACTCAGCCTGGTGCTGCAGAGTGTCCAGCAGATGACGATCGACCGTGGTGTCGCCCAGGCGGTCCTGCGGTGCGGCGGGGGGGCGGATATGACGGCGGCGACCATTGGCGGGGCGGCTCCATGAACCGAACGGTGACCTCCTTATAACGGACGCGCGCCGTGGACCTTTAGGCCCGGGCACGCTCCCCGCGCAGCAGCGGGCCGCCGGCGCCAGCGGGCCGATGCCCGATGCCGGCGGTCAGCCCGCCGCGCCCTCGGTCGCCACCGGTGGCGCGTTCTTCCTGGACTCGGGCTCGATGTAGTGCGCCTCTTCCGGCTTGCGCCGATCGCCACGCAGGAACCGCGTGGCGCGGTCCAGGCTCACGAAGAAGGTCGGTGTGACATACAGCGTCAGCAGCTGCGAGAACAGCAGGCCACCGACCACCGCCAGGCCGATCGGCGCGCGCGATTCGGCGCCTTCGCCACTGGCCATCGCGATCGGCAGGGTCGCGAACACCGCCGCGAAGCTGGTCATCATGATCGGACGGAACCTCACCACGCAGGCCTCGACGATCGCATCCACCGGCGTCAGCCCGCGCTCGCGCTGCAGCTGCAGCGCGAAGTCGACCATCATGATGCCGTTCTTCTTGACCAGGCCGACCAGCAGGATGATGCCGACGAAGCTGAACACATTGAGCTCGTAGCCGAAAAGGATCAGCGTGAGCAGCGCGCCGAAGCCCGCGAGCGGCAGGGCGGTCAGGATGGTGATCGGATGGCCGAAATGCTCGTACAGGATGGCCAGCACGCCGTAGATCACCAGGATGGTGATCAGCAGCAGGATCGGCAGGGTCTTGGTCGAATTCTGGAAGAACTTGGCGCTGCCGGCGAGGTTCACCGAGATGTCGGCCGGTACCGTCTCGTAGGCCACGCGCAGCGCATCGTCCACCGCCTGGCCCACCGAAACGCCGGCGTTTGCGTTGAACGACAGGGTGACCGAGGCGAGCTGGCCGAAGTGCTGCACGGTCATCGGACCGACGCCGCGCTTGATCGTCGCCACGCTCGACAGCGGCACGGTGACGCCACCCGGGCTCTGCACGTAGATCATCGACAGCGCATTGATGTTCTGCTGGAACGCCTTGTCCACCTGCAGCATCACGTCGTACTGGTCGGTGTCGCCATAAAGGGTGCTGATCTGGCGCCCGCCGAAGGCGTTGTACATCGCCGCCTCGATCTGCTGCGGAGTGATGCCGAGCGCGGCCGCCCGGTCACGCTGGATCTGCACCTGCAACTGGGGGTTGCGCAGCTCCATCGAGGTATTCACGTCGCGCAGGGTGCTCAGCTCGCGCAGTTTCGCCTCGAGCGCCTCGGCCGGGCCATACAAAGCCTGCAGGTCAGAGCCGGCGAGCACCAGCTGGTAGTCGGCATTGGTAACCCCGCCGCCCAGGTTGATCGCCGGCGGATTGGAGAAGAAGAGCCGCAGACCCTGGCTCGCCGGGCCGCGGAAGGCTTCACGCAGCTGCTCGATCACGCCGTCGACCCGCAGCTCGCGCTCATTCATCGGGATCAACCGCACCGTCATGGAACCCACGTTCGGCTGCTGCACGCCGCCGAAGCCCTGTCCCGCGCTCGAGCGGATGCCGGCCACGTTGGGGTTCTTCAGCACGGTCTCGGTGACCAGCGCCTGCCGGCGCGCCATCTCCTCGAAGGTCAGGCCTTCGGGGCCGCGTGTGGTGACGTTGATCACGCCGGTATCCTGGCGCGGGATGAAGCCCTTGGGGATCGCCACCAGCAGCATGTAGGTACCGCACATCACCAGCGCGGACACCAGCAGCATCAGGCCGCGGTGGCGCATCGCCCAGCGCAGCGAACGCTCGTAGCCGCGCTTGCTCAGCTCGAAGGCGGCCTCGAACCATTCAAAGATGAACAGGTGGCTGTGCGAGGTGGTCAGGTAGCGGCTGCACAGCATCGGTGTCAGCGACAGCGAGATGATTCCCGAAAGCGCGACTGCGATGCCGACGGTCACCGCGAACTCGGTGAAAAGCCGCCCGAGCAGGCCACCCATGAACAGGATCGGCAGGAACACCGCGCACAGCGATACCGTCATCGACAGCACGGTGAAGCCGATCTCCTTGGCGCCGTCGAAGGCGGCCTGCATGCGGGTCTTGCCCATCTCCATGTGCCGGGCGATGTTCTCCAGCACCACGATCGCGTCATCGACCACGAAGCCCACCGCCAGGATGATCGCGATCAGCGACAGGTTGTTGATCGAGAACCCGAGCAGGTACATGACGCCGAAGGTACCCATCATCGCGGTCGGCAGCACCGCCGCGGTGATCACCGTCGCGCGCAGGTTGCGCAGGAAGAACAGGATCACCAGCACCACGAAGGTGGTGGCGATGAACAGCTTCTTGTAGACCTCGTTGATCGACGCCTTGATGAACACCGAGCGGTCGAAGATCACGTCCATCTTCGCGCCGGCGGGCAGGGCGGTGGTCAACTCCGGCAGGATTTCGTTGATCCGCCGC
>CAMDXD010000401.1 GCA_945877995.1 Bordetella parapertussis | reverse complement strand
GCCGCCGTCGTTTACGATGCTGGCGGTCACCCCGATGCCAGCGGCATTGATGGCGTCACGGATACCGGCGAGCGAACCTGACCCCGAGGCGATGGTCACCGTGCGCACACCGCTGCCCGCGCTGGCAAACGCAGCCCCGGTGTACTGGCCGGTCTGCGCGTTGAAACTGCCACCGCTGACGGTGCCGGAATCGAAGCTCAGCGTGCCGGTGCCGATCGTCGCGGTGGTGGTGGCCTGCCCGGCAGCCACCAGCCGATGGTTCTGCGCAAGGGCGCTCACCTCCACCGCATAGACGCCTGCAGGCGCGCGCGCGGTCGCGGACGCGGATACCGCCGTCGCATCGCTGCTGGTCGCCGTGGCGCCCTCGAAGCGGCTCGCGAACGAAAGACTGCTCATCGCGCCCTGGAACTGGGACAGCGCGCTGCGGATCGAGCCGAAGGCCGACAGCTTGGCCTGGAAGCTGATTTCGCGCGCGTTGAACTGAGCCAGCGGACGGCTCTCGATGCCCATCAGCTGGGTGACGATGTTGTTCACATCCAGCTTGGAGCCGATTCCCGGTGACGAAATGGCCATTCAACCCTCCCCGTTCCTGGAATCGATAACGACCACCAGGCCGGGAGCTTGAGTGGAATATGAGGACATCGTGCATTCCGGCAATGCCTGGCCGGCGCGGGCCCTTCAGGCCTTGCTCTTCACCAGCAACCCCTGCATGCGATCGAGTGCACGCGAGATCGCCACCATCTCCTCGGAAGGAATCTGGCGGATCACTTCATTGTTCGACGGATCGATGACCCTGATCAGCAGCTGGCCCGACGAATCGTCGGTGACGAACTGGATCTTGCTCTGCAACGACTGCACCACACTGTTCGATGCTTCCACTGCGGCCTTGACCGCCTGGGTATTCGGTTCGACGGGTGCTGCCTTTTCCGGCGTCGCCGGTGCGGCGGGAGCATCGCGCGCCACCTGGCGCGGCTGGAACTCCGGGTTACCTGTGCCCAAGGCGGGCGATATCGACTGGATCTGCATAGCATTGTCTCCTTGCCAACGAGGGTATCCGGCCGGGCACTCACCCGACCGGATGTCTCCTTCTATTGCAACGGTTTCACTGCATCAGCTTTCGATCGACGGTTACCGCAGCAGCGACAGCACGTTGTTCGGCAGCGCGTTGGCCTGCGCCAGGATCGCCACGCCGGCCTGCTGCAGGATCTGGCCGCGGGTCAATCCTGCCGTCTCCGCCGCGAAGTCCGTATCGCGGATCCGGCTGCGCGCGGCGTTCAGGTTCTCCGAGGCCGTCTGGAGGTTGGCGATGGTATTCCCGAACCGGTTCTGCAAGGCACCGAGCTGGGCCCGTGACTTGTTGATCTGGTTCAGCGCCGCATCGACGATGCCGAGGGCGGTGTTGGCGGCAGTCGCTGTCGAGATGTCGACACTGGTCAGGTCAGCCGCAGTCGAACCTACTGCGGTGTTCGCGCCAGCAGTAACCACGCCGTTCGCGACGCTCGATGCGACGGTGAAGCCAGAATCCGACGAGAAGCTGACCGTGCCCGAGACCCGGCTCGAATCGGTGCCGCTGCTGGTCAGCGTCGCCGCCGTCGCGTTCGCGCCGGTGAGCGTCCCTGTGCCACCGGCCGAATTGAGGAAGTTCTCGACGACGATGTCCTTGCCCTCGGCCTGGGTAAAGGTCAGCGCAGTACCTGCCGTATTCAGGTTCGCGGTGACACCGGTGCGGCCTGACAACTCGTTGACCGCCCTGACGACTGCGCTGAGGCTTCCGCCACTGGGGATCGTCGCGTTGATCGTGGTCGCGGTGCCACCGCCGTTCAGGCTGAACGACACGCTACCCACGTTGGAAACCGCGAGCGTCGCGGAAGTCGATGCGAGGGCGTTGACGCTGGTCGAGCCAGACTGCGCATTGATGGCTGCAGCGATCGCCGATGCCTGGTCGTTGGCGGCGACAGTGATGTTCGCCGAGCCGTTCGAGCCCGAAACGGTCACGGTCTGGGCCGCAATGCCGTTGCCCGCCGGCGCCGTATTGGCACCCGCGGAGGCGCCGCCCAGGCCGGTTGTGCCGGTGCCCGTGCCGGACACGGTGTTATTGGCGAGGTCCTTCGCGGCCGAGCCCTGGATCGATACACCGATCGTCTGGTTGGCAACGGCGCCGACCTGGAACTGCTGGCCCTGGTAGGTGCCGTCCAGGATCTTCAGGCCGTTGAACGTGGTCGAATTGGCGATCCGCGTGACCTCGGTCACCAGCTGGCTCACCTCCGAATTCAGCGACTGGCGGTCGCTGGCGGAGTTCGTCGCGTTCGCCGACTGGATCGCCAGTTCGCGGATACGCTGCAGGATCTCGCCGGACTGCGCCAGTGCGCCCTCGGCCGTCTGCGACAGCGAGATACCGTCGTTGGCGTTGCGGCGAGCCTGGTCGAGGCCTTGTATCTGCGAGGTCATGCGGTCGGCGATCGCGAGGCCGGCAGCGTCATCCTTCGCCGTGTTGATGCGCAGGCCCGAGGACAGGCGCTGCAGAGCGGTCGACAGAGTGTTCTGCGACGTCGAGAGGTTCCGCTGTGCATTCAGCGAAGCGACGTTGGTATTGATTACCTGGGACATTGAGGTCTCCGGAAGTGTTCGTGGTCGTGTCAGTCAAACGGATCGTGATGTTTGACATCGCTCATCCCTCGCCACTTAAGGCCTTGCGAGCCGCTGTCCCTGACACTAACGGCCAGACTCTGAATTTCTTTAGGTAATCAGTCGCTTGAGGTGGGCTGTGAACATGACGGAAGCATCTTTGGTTACCGACTATAACGGCACAGGACAGCGAAACTTGAGCCAACGGCGCAGGGGTGCACGGCTGGGCATGCTGCCGGGCAACTCAGCGGACATCGCCGCGGATCGACTCAGGGTCCTCGCTGCACAGGCGCTCCAGCAGACTCGCCTGACTACCGGCGGCCGGCTCCAGGAACTCGAGCTCGATCCCCTCCCGTGCGAACGCGTCGGACTCGTACAGGTCGAGTCCCCCCGGCGCATTCAGATATCGATCGGCACCAAGCCGGCGCGCGATGGCGAGGATCCGCTGCTGCCCGCGCAGGGTCGGATCGATGTCGAGGGTCGAGGAGCGGACCATCGGGCAGTCAATCCCGAGGCGGTCGAGCACGGCCTGCAGGTTGCGTTCGAGATAGTCGACGAGCGTCGCTCCGCCTTCGAACAGCGGCAGCCGGGCGCGCCGTTCCGGCGTCACCCGCTCGAACGCAGGGAAGCGCCGCAGGTCGGCGGCGAGTTGCTCCATCGCCGAGGGCTCTAGGCGCATGTCGCGGATCACCGTGTCCTGCGCGGCATGCGCCAGCCGGAGCGTCAGCCACTGCAGTTGCCCGCTGGCCCCCGTCAGGCGGTTGCGGTGCACCCAGCCGCGGCGCGGGAACTGCACGCAGTCGTACAAGACGAAAAGATCGGCGCGCGAGAACAGACGGAAGTACCCGGCGTACGGGTAGAAGTACGGCTGCATGATCGCAACGGTGGTCATTGCCCTGCCCTCTGGAAACCGCACGACTGCTGTCCGGGTATACGATGCGCTGCAGACGCAAACTTCGCAACGTCCGCGCGATGCTCGACAACGCCCGTTCGCGCGTGGGGTTTCACTCCGGAACGGGCGCACCCCACGAAAGCGTATCCTGCCCCTGTATGAGCGATCCGCGTTCACCCGGCGATACCGATCGAAGCCTGCTCGACCGTGCGATACGGCTGCACAACGAAGGGCATGTCCGCGACGCGATCACGCTCTACCGACAGTTGCACGAGGCCGACCCGCACGACTTCGACGCCGTGCACCTGCTCGGCGCCGCCGCGCTGGATCTCGGCGAAGCCGCGCTCGCGCGGCGCCTGATCGAAGCAGCCCTCGCGCTACGCCCTGGATCCGCCGAAGCGCACAACAACCTCGGCAGCGTGCGCATGGTCGAGGGCGACCTCGAAGGTGCCCTGCAGTCTTACCTCGCAGCCGTGCACCATCGTCCAGCCTATCCCGAGG
>CAMDXD010000400.1 GCA_945877995.1 Bordetella parapertussis | reverse complement strand
GGTGGTCGCGCGGCCGCTCGAGCCGCGCCTGATCCGCATCCTGTCGCTGGTGTATCCGAAGGATCGCTTCCAGTCGCGCCTGGTCGCCACCTTCATCGATTTCGCGCTGACCCGCATGCGGCAGTCGATGCGCGGGCACGACCTGGTTTCGGCCGCGGCGGCCGGGCGGGGCACCTGATGCCGCGTCCGCTGCAGGCCGTGATCGACATGGCTGCGTTGGCCTCGAACCATGCAAAGGCAAGGGCGCTTGCCCCGCGTGCGCAGGTGCTGGCGACGATCAAGGCGAACGGCTACGGCCACGGACTGTCGCGCGCCGAGCGCGCGCTGGCCGATGCCGACGGCTTCGCGGTATGCGAGGTCGACCAGGCGGCGGCGCTGCGCGCGCGCGCGCGCTCGGCACGCCGCGACCCATTGGTTCTGCTGCTCGAGGGGTTCTTTTCCATGCCGGACCTGCTCGCGTGCTCTCAAGAGGGGATCTGCGCGGTCGTTCACGACCATGCCCAGGTCGAGATGCTCGAGCAGACGCGGCTGGCGTCGCCGATCGATGTCTTCGTGAAGATGAACAGCGGCATGAACCGGCTCGGCTTCGCGCCTGCGCGCTTCGGCGCGGCGGTGGAACGGCTGCGCGGGGCGTCCTCGGTGCGCTCGCTCACGCTGATGACCCACTTCGCGGCTGCCGACGAGGCTGAAGGCGTGGCCGCGCAACTCGAGGTGTTCGACGCCCACGCCGCACCGTTCGGCGGGCTGCGCCGTTCGCTGGCGAACTCGGCGGCGCTCCTGCGCTATCCGCAGACCCATGCCGACTGCGTGCGGCCGGGCATCATGCTGTACGGCGTATCGCCGTTTGCAGACTGCACTGCGGCTTCGCTCGGGCTGCGTGCGGTCATGTCGCTCGAGGCAGAAGTGATCGCAGTACAGTCGCTCGCCTCGGGCGACCGCGTCGGTTATGCGGGCGTCTTCCGCGCCGATGCGCCGATGCGCGTGGGCATCGTCGCCTGCGGCTATGCCGACGGCTATCCGCGCCATGCGCCGACTGGTACCCCAGTGCTGGTCGATGGCCGACGCAGCCGCACCCTCGGCCGGGTATCGATGGACATGCTGGCGGTGGACCTCACCAGCATGCCGGAAGCGGGCGTCGGCACGCCGGTGGTGCTGTGGGGGGGCGCGCTGCCGGTGGAGGAGGTGGCAGCGGCGGCCGGCACGATAGCCTATGAACTGCTGTGCGCGCTGGCACCGCGCGTGCCGGTGCGCGAAGCGTTCCCCGATACCCCGGCGGTACCCTCCGTCGCGGCGGGCTGAGGTACCGCGGTGGCGCGCGACCGTACCCTCCATGTCTGCAGCGCCTGCGGCGCGCAGTCGACCAAGTGGCAGGGCCAGTGCCCGGGCTGCAACGAATGGAACACGCTCGTCGAGACGGTGGTCAGCAGCCACCCCGGCGCGGCGGGAGGCAGGGCGGCGCCGGGCGCAGCCGGCAGTTCGCGGCCGGTGTCTTCGCTGTCCCAGATCAAGCCGCATGCCGAACCGCGCTTCGAAACCGGCAGCGCCGAACTCGATCGCGTGCTCGGCGGCGGACTGACCCGGGCGAGCGTGGTGCTGATCGGCGGCGACCCCGGGATCGGCAAGTCGACGCTGTTGCTGCAGGCGATGGGAACGATGTCGGGAGACCGCCGATCGCTGTACGTGACCGGCGAGGAATCGATGGAGCAGGTTGCGCTGCGCGCGCGCAGGCTCGGCGTCGACGCGTCCGATCTCGGGCTGCTCGCGGAAACGCAACTCGAGAACATCCTGGCGACGCTGTCGGCCGAACGCCCGGACGTGGCGGTGATCGACTCGATCCAGACCGTTTATTCGGGGCAACTGATGTCGGCACCGGGATCGGTGTCGCAGGTGCGCGAATGCGCCGCGCAGTTCACCCGTTTCGCGAAGGCGTCCGGGTGCGCGTTGGTGATGGTCGGCCATGTCACCAAGGAAGGCGCACTCGCCGGGCCGCGCGTGCTCGAGCACATGGTCGACACGGTGCTCTACTTCGAGGGCGAGACCCATTCCAGCTTCCGGCTGATCCGCGCGTTCAAGAATCGCTTCGGTGCGGTGAACGAACTGGGCGTGTTCGCGATGACCGAGAAGGGGCTGAAGGGCGTGTCGAACCCGTCGGCGATGTTCCTGTCCCAGCACGATGCGGAGGTGCCCGGCGCCTGCGTCACCGTGACGCTGGAGGGCACCCGGCCGCTGGCGGTGGAACTGCAGGCGCTGGTCGACGATGCGCACGGGTCGAATCCGCGCAGGTTGACCGTCGGCCTGGAAAACAACCGGCTGGCGATGCTGCTTGCCGTCCTGCACCGCCATGCCGGCATCGCGTGCAACGACCAGGACGTGTTCGTCAACGCGGTCGGGGGCGTGCGCATCGGAGAGCCGTCCGCGGACCTGCCGGTGCTGCTCGCGATCGTGTCCTCCTTGCGCGGGCGAGCGGTGCCCGGCAAGCTGATTGCGTTCGGCGAGGTGGGCCTGGCCGGCGAGATCCGGCCGGTGGTTCGCGGCCAGGACCGGATCAAGGAGGCGGCCAAGCTCGGCTTCACCCGGGCGATCGTGCCTGCCGCGAACCGGCCGAAGCAGCCGGTCGAGGGTATCGAGATCGTCGGCGTCAAGCGCATCGAGGAAGCGCTCGAGGCGCTGCGCGGCTGAGCGCACGGCCAGCCCGGCCGGTACGGGGGCACTGCGCTGCCGGCCGGCACCGTGCACTGCGGGCCGGGCATCTGCGCGACCGGCTATAATCACGCGTTATCCATGGTCTCCGGAGGGCGGTTCCAGATGAAGGTGCTGGTCGCAGTCAAGCGCGTGGTCGATTACAACGTCAAGGTGCGGGTCAAGGCCGACGGTACCGGCGTGGACATCGCCAACGTGAAGATGTCGATGAATCCCTTCGACGAGATCGGCGTCGAGGAGGCGATCCGGCTGAAGGAAGCCGGCGTCTGCAGCGAGATCGTGGTCGTCTCGCTCGGCGTTGCGCAGTGCCAGGAGACCTTGCGCACCGCGCTTGCGATGGGGGCCGACCGGGCCATCCTGGTCGAGACCGATGTCGAACTGCAGCCGCTGGCGGTGGCCAAGCTTCTCAAGGCGATAGTCGATCGCGAACAGCCGACGCTCGCGATCCTCGGCAAGCAGGCGATCGACGATGATGCGAACCAGACCGGCCAGATGCTCGCCGCGCTGCTCGACTGGCCGCAGGCCACGTTTGCCTCGAAGCTCACGATCGCCGGCGAGCGCGCCGAGGTGGTCCGCGAGATCGATGGCGGCCTCGAGACCCTGTCGATCGGGCTGCCGGCGGTGATGACCACCGACCTGCGGTTGAACGAGCCGCGCTACGTCACGCTGCCGAACATCATGAAGGCGAAGAAGAAGCCGTTCGAGGTGCTGAAGCCTGATGCGCTCGGGGTCGATCCCGCGCCTCGGCTCACCACCCTGAAGGTGGAAGAGCCTCCGAAGCGGCAGGCCGGTACCAAGGTCGCCGATGTGAAAGAACTGGTCGCGAAGCTCAAGGGCGAAGCGAAGATCATCTGAGCGGGGACGAGACATGGCTATCCTGGTCATTGCAGAACACGATGAGGGCGTGCTGAAGTCAGGCACGCTGAACGCGATTACCGCCGCGACGCAGATCGGCGCCGACGTGACGGTACTGGTCGCCTCCGACAGCAGTGCGGCGATCGCCGCCGAAGCGGCGAAGGTGGCCGGCGTGGTGCGGGTGCTCGCCGCCGATGCGCCGCACTACGGCAAGCCGACCGCTGAGAACGTTGCAGCCCTCGTGCTGTCCATTGCCGCCAACTACAGCCATGTGCTCGCGCCGGCGACCAACTTCGGCAAGAACTTCATGCCGCGCGTGGCTGCGCGCCTGGATGTCGCGCAGATCTCCGAGATCTCCGCAGTGGTGTCGCCCGATACCTTCGTGCGCCCGATCTATGCCGGCAATGCGCTGGCAACGGTGCAGTCGAAGGATGCGATCAAGGTCATTACCGTCCGCTCCACGG
>CAMDXD010000399.1 GCA_945877995.1 Bordetella parapertussis | reverse complement strand
AGAAGACCCCGACCGCAGCCGCAGCATCGGCCCGTACGAGCGTGCGCGGCGCGGCGGCAAAGCCTGCGCGGGCCGTGCTTGCGCGTACCTACCCCGACCTCCACGACCACATTGCCGCGCTCGACAAGGCCGGGCTGCTGGTGACGGTCGACCGCCCGATCAACAAGGACACCGAGATGCACCCGCTGGTGCGCTGGCAGTTCCGCGGCGGCATCGAGGAGAAGGACCGCAAGGCCTTCCTGTTCAACAACGTGGTCGACACCAAGGGCCGCAAGTACGACATGCCCGTGGTGGTCGGCGCGCTCGCGGCCAACCGCGAGATCTACCGGATCGGCATCGGCTGCGAGCTCGACCAGATCGATGCCACCTGGAACAAGGCGGCCGCTAACCCGATTCCACCGCGCATCGTCGAGAACGCGCCCTGCCACGAAATCGTGATCATGGGTGACGACCTCGACAAGCCAGGCATGGGCCTCGATGCGATCCCGGTGCCGATCTCGACGCCGGGCTGGGACAACGCGCCGTACACGACGCTGTCGCAGTACATCACGAAAGACCCCGAGACCGGCGTGCAGAACATGGGAAACTACCGCGGCCAGGTGAAGGGTCCGCGGCGGCTGGGCATGAATCCCTCGCTGGAACTGCGGCCCGGCATCTACATCCACTGGGAAAAGGCGAAGGCGCGCGGTGAACGCCTGCCCGCCGCCGTGGTACTGGGCGCGCCGCCCTGCATCACGTTCACGTCGGTGCAGAAGCTGCCCGAGACGGTCGACGAATTCCATGTCGCCGGTGGCCTGATCGGCGCGCCGGTGAACGTGGTGCGCGCCAAGACGGTCGACCTGCTGGTGCCGGCCGAAGCCGAGATCGTCATCGAGGGCTTCATCAATACCGAGTGGCTGGAGCCCGAGGCACCGTTCGGCGAGTCGCACGGCCATGTGAACCTGCAGGAATTCAATGCGTTCATGGACGTGACCTGCATCACGCGCAAGAAGAAGGCGATCCTCACCTCGATCATCTCGCAGGTGACCCCGAGCGAGTCGAGCCTGATCAAGCGCGTGGCGATGGAGCCGCTGTTCTACAACCACCTCAGGAACGTGCTGGGTATCCAGGGCGTGAAGAAGGTGGTGATGCACGAGCCGCTCACCAACCTGCGCAAGGTGGTCGCGCTGATCATGGACACGAACACGCCGCGCAACGAGATCTGGCGGGCGATGTACGGCGCAGCCTCGTTGCACCGGGCCGCCGGCAAGTACGTGATCGCGGTCAACGAGGACATCGACCCGAACAACGCCGATGCGCTGCTGTGGGCGATGTCCTACCGCGCCAACCCGGCACTCGACATCGAGATCCTCGCCCACCGCGACCAGGGCCACGGCCCGCGCAGCAAGCGCAACGGCGGCACCGATGCATCGGTACTGATCGATGCCACGCTGAAGGAGAAGTTCCCGCCGATCTCGCTGCCCAAGCGCGAGTTCATGGAGAACGCGAAGAAGATCTGGGAGGAACTCGGCCTGCCACCGCTGCGGCCGCAGGCGCCCTGGTTCGGTTATTCGCTCGGCGAATGGTCGCCCGAGTTCGACAAGGCGGCCGAACTGGCCGTGGCCGGCGACTACTTCCAGACCGGTGAGCTGATCGCCACCCAGCGTCGCAACGACGTCAAGATGAACACCGAGGTACGCGACGTCGGCTATGGCGAATCCGGCGGCAAGGCGAAGTCGGGGTCGAAGGATCGCAAGAAAAAGAAGAAGAACAAGTGACCGCTCCGGCCAGCGCAACATTGCCGCGCATCGGGCTCGCCGCGAGCGGCGGGTCGGTGCTGGTCGGTCGCATCGGCCCGGCGCTGCTCGACGCAGGCTATCGGTTGTCGGTGCATGCGGCCGCGCGCGGCGACGTGGCGGGCCTGCTCGCAGCCGGCGCTGCCTGGTCTGCTGCGCCCGCTGCGCTCGCGCAGGGCTGCGACCTGTTGTTGGCCGCGTTCGCAACGCCAGCCGAGGCCGACGTGCTGCTGGCCGGATTCGACGGCGCGGCGCACGGGTCGTCGCAGCGCCTGCTGGTGGTGGAACTGGGTACCCTCGCGCCGCGTGAGGTGCAGGCGCTGTCCGCGCGTCTGTCCGCGCTCGGCATCGACCTGCTCGACGTGGCGCAGGTCGATCTGGCCGACGTCTCGGCGGGCGGCATCGGCCTGCGCGTCGGCGGCAGCGCAGCTGCGTTCGAGCGCGTGCTGCCGGTGCTGTCGCTGATCGCCGCCGATATCCGCCACGTCGGTGCGATCGGTAGCGGCCGTGTCGTCGCAGGTTGCCACCGGATCGTCGAGGCACTCACCGTCGAAGCGGTGGCCGAGGCGTTGACGCTCGCGCGCCGGCTGGGCGCTGATGCGGCGCGGGTACGCGCGGCGCTGGCCGGCGGGTTCGCCGCCAGCCATGTACTCGACGTGCACGGTGCACGCATGCTGTCTCGCGCGTTCGCGCCGGGGCTGGCGGCCGGCACGCATGCCGACGCGCTCGGGGTGGTCGTGGACGAAGCCCATGCGCTCGGGCTCGACCTGCCGGGCAGCGCGCTGGTCGCGCAGCAGCTCAATGCACTGGTGGGCGCCGGGGACGGCGCGCTCGATTCGTCCGCGTTGGTGAAGGTGCTCGAGCGCATGGCCGGGGAATCGCGATGACCGGCCAGGCCGGGGGCGGCAGCGGTTGCCCGCGAGGGCACCGGATCGGCGGGCTGCTGGCCGCCGCTGCGCTGCTGTTCGGCAGCGGTGTCGCGGCGGCGCAGATGCCGCCCCCGTCGCCGGCCCGGCCGCCGGCGACGGCAGCAGATCGTGACGCCGCCGCCCGCAAGCCTGGTGCGGCCTGGTACCGCGGCAACCTGATCACCCTCGATGTGTCCGAACCCGGGGCCGGCTTCAAGGCGCGCTGGACCTTCGAGCGCATGTCCGGCAACGATATCCGGCTGGTGCTGGATGAGCAGCGCAAGGCCGGACCCCAGTCGGGCACGATCCTGATCATCGGCCAGAAAGCACTGCTCACGCGCGACCTCACGCTGGCGCGGCAGGGGGGGCTGATGCCCGTGGTGGATGGCCCGATGCTGCTGCTCAACCTGACCCTGCGCCTGCTCGAGCGTGGCGTCCCTGACGGGCCGCAGTCGCTGCGGCGTGAGCGAACGGTCATGCTGAAGGACGATGCGCAGCCGCTGTCGGTCGAAACGCCGAGCGCCGCGGGCACCTTCCTGCCGCCCTGGCAACTCACCGGCAAGGTGCGACGCAACGGCGTAGCGGTCGAGTTCGACCTGCTGCTGGTCAGCCGGTCGCGCACCGACCCGAACGGCACGAATAACACGAGCCTGCGCGGCCGCTGGCGCAACGAAGCGAAGAAGCCGCCCGAACTGCCGGACGACCTGTCGCTGCAGGGCTGGTCGCTGCATGCGATCGGTAGCGCGGCGAAAGACGTCAACCGGCAGCAGGGTATCGTCTACGACGCAATCCCGCGCCAGGGTTTCGCGACACTGGGCGAATTGCGCAAGGCGATCGAACTCGGCTGGCCTGGGCAGCCCGACGCCGTCTATCACGGGAAAAAATAGACAGTGGACGAGACAGGGGTACCGGGGGCGGCATCCGGCCCGGGGCGAATGATGCGCGTGGGCGTGATCGGACTGGGCGTGATGGGCCGGCCGATGGCGGCCAACCTGATGCGTGCCGGCTTTCCGGTCGCGGTGTATGCGCGGCGTGCGGCGTCGGCCGCATCGCTGGTCGCCGACGGCGCAACGGCCTGCGATTCGCCGGCGGCGCTGGCCGCGCGCTGCGATGCCGTCATCACGATGGTCACCGCCGACGCGGATGTCGAGCAGGTGCTGTTCGGCCCAGGCGGCGCTGCCGAGGGGTTGGTGCCGGGCACGCTGGTGATCGACCACAGCACGATCTCGCCGTCGACCGCGCGTGCGTGTGCCGCGCGGCTGGCGCGGCAATCGGTTCAGATGCTCGACGCCCCGGTGTCCGGCGGCGAGGCGGGCGCGATTGCCGGCTCGCTGTCGATCATGGC
>CAMDXD010000398.1 GCA_945877995.1 Bordetella parapertussis | reverse complement strand
CACCGGCCGGACTGTGACCGTCACCGACATCGCCTCGTACACCTTCCGGTTGCCGCTGCATGTGATGCAGCGACTGGTCGCACAGTACTCGGTCGGCGGCTCGCCGACGGTGCAGGGCGGTGGCAGCGCGGGCGCATCGGGGGGCATCGGCGGCGGTGCTGCCGGCGGTGCCGGGCAGGGGACACCATCGGCTGCTTCCGGGCTCCAGGCCCAGTTCACCGTGACCGGACGGTTCCAGACGGATGCCGGCGGGCTGGCCCAGTTCCTGCGCGACCTCGCCGGGGCCAACGCGGAAGTCCAGGTAATGCAGGAGATGGGCTTCATTGCCGTGCGGTCCAACGGCGCGGCACTCGGAAGGGTGTCGCAGTTCCTGAATCGATTTTCGGCGGTGGCGATGCGCCGGGTCGACATCGAGGCATCCATCGTCGAGGTCACGCTCACCGACGAGTTCCGTTACGGCATCGACTGGACGCGTGTGCTGTCTGGATCCACTACCGGCTCGGTCTCGCTGCTCGGGACCAGTGCGATTACCGTGCCGGGGTTCAGTCCCGCGGTGAGCGCCAACGTCACGCGCGGGTCGATCTCGGTCGTGCTCCAGGCGCTGCAGCAGTACACCAACGTGCGCGTGATTTCGCAGCCCAGGGTACTCGCCATGAACAACACGCCCTCGGTGATCTTCGACGGACAGCAGTTGCCCTACGTGCCTACCGTGGCATCGACGATCGTTGCCGGCGCCGGTGGCGGCACCACCACAACCAGCGCTGCCGCTGCATTCGCCGTCGACGGCGTCACGCTGTCGCTGCAGCCGGACATCCTGTCGGACCAGGAAGTGCAGCTGACCATCGTGCCCGTGCTCAATCGGGTCCAGGCATTCCAGACCTTCGAAATCGGCGCCGGCACCCGCGTCACCGCGCCGGTGCAGCGGACGAACCAGTCGCTGATGCAGGTCGTCGCGCAGTCCGGCAGCACGCTCATCCTGGGCGGTATCCGGAGTTCCGTCGGCGACGAGACCCGTGCTGGTGTGCCGGGACTCATCGACCTCCCAGTCGCGGGCGATGCACTGAACCGGCGCAACCAGCGTACGGTGGCCAGGGAAGTCGTGCTGCTGCTGCGCGCGACGGTCATTCCGGGCGGAGCCTATGACGCTCTTTTCTCAGAGGCGCTGTGACGCGATGACGAGCGGCGAACCGGTCTGCCTGACCACCTTCCTCACCAGCCGGACGCTCGCGCACTGGCAGGTGACGGCCGACGGTGCTGGCCCCCCGCCGAGATCGGGGTCGGTACGCGTGATCGCTTTCCATCCCGAGGAGCGGCGCGTCACCAGCAACCCGCGCTCGATCGAAGCGGCGAAATCACATGTCGTGCGCGAAGGCCTGTCGATCGAGCGGGTGCGCGTGGTGAACCGGTCGAAGCAGGACGGCGTGATCTACGCCGCTCCGGTCGGCTATCTCGAATCGCTGTGCGGTGATGAGGGGGCGCGTCTGTCCGGGGCCGCCGAAGAGGTGCGCACGGGCGCGCCGACGGTGAGCGCAGTGGCGCCTGGGCTGATGCTGGTCGACCGCCTGCTCGATCGTGCGGGCCAGGGCCCCGCGGCGCGAAGCGGGCGAGCGTTTGCGGTGCTGATCGACCTGTGCCCGCGTGCGGACGAGGCCTCGGCTACCCGCCTCTCGCGCGAGCGACTGGTGGTCGGCGTCGTGATGACGGACCCGCTGCTGCAGCCGGTGGTGGTGTGCAGCGTGACCGACGAGCCTGTGCGAGACGTCGCGCGCCTCGTGCTCTACGAACAGAAGCTTCCCGAGGATGCGCCGTGGATCCTGTTCAATGCGGCAGACGTACTCGCCGCAGCCACTGATGTCGAGTCATACCCGTCCGAGCCGGAGTGGTCGGGCGTGGCGATTCGGCATATCCGTCGCGCGATGCTTGTCGCGAGCGTGCTGCTGGCCGCAGGTGGCGCGGCCAGCCTGTTCGAAACCGCCTGGCGAATCCGGGATGCAGAAGAGCGCACGCTGCAGGCGCGGCAGGGCATCGACCAGGTGCAGCGTGAACTCGGCACCCTGATGCTCGGCCGCCCGACAGCACTCGCGCGGGAACTGGGCATGGACCCGGCCGCACTGCTTGATCGGGCGGGTGATCTGTGGCGCGCCGGCTCCAGGGTGGCCATCGATGCGCGCGGCCGTGTTGCCGAATACACCGTCACCGTCCCTTTCAGCCAGCCGCGGATGACATTCCAGAACCGGCCGAGCGTGCACTCGGTCACCGAGCGGGCGCGCGTTGCGTCCGTCCTTTCGATCGATCCTCCCGCTGGCTGCGTGCGCAGCGGCCTGAATGCCACCGGAGCGCTCAATGAGATCACGCTCGTCGTCCGTTGCGACCATCCTGATTCCGCTCTTGCTGGCATGTTGCCTCGCTAGCGTGCTGGCCGTGCGCGGGCAGAAGCCGAAGGTAGCTGCGGCCGAGGCGGATGCCGCGCGTGCGCAGTCCGACAGGCAGGCGCTGGATGCCCTTTCCGTGCGCGTGCGCGCCATCGCCGGCTCGCCGGAAAATGACCCGCACGCCGGAAAGCCGCTCGATCGTGCGCTGTCCGAGGCGGTCTCTGCCGTGATGGAGCGCCGGGTCAACGACGCGATCAGCATCGAATCGCTCTCGGTCACGACTGGCACCGGCGTCACCCGCGTTTCGCCGATCGCCGAGATGGCGCGGCCCGTACCGTACTCTGCCGGGCAGTTGCGCGCGGTGACGATGCGGATCAAGGGCGCCTATCAGAACTACCAGGGACTGCACGACTTCTTGACGAGTTTGCGCGCGCTCCCTGTAGCGGTGACCGGATTCGCTGCGTCCGAACGCAGCTTCGAACTGACACTGACCGTGTTCGGAGGCTGAGATGGATCTGCGCGGGCGCTGGTTCGGCAGTGGCGAGGGCCTGGCAGTCGCCGAGCCCGGAAAGCCCGACCCTTCGTCGAGGCCTGTCGCCGGGACGGTGGAAGGGCCGGTTGCGCACCGACTCCTCGGCCAGTTGCTGGTCGCCGATACTGCCATCACTCGGGTAGCCCTGCAGGAAGCGCTCGCCGCCCAGGCCCGTTCGCACTCGCCCCTCGGAGACCTGCTTGTCAACCTGGGTTTCTGCAGTCGCGGCGACATCGAGGCAGCCCTCGCCCGACAACGCAACGGTGCGGCACTGACCGAGTCGGAGCGGCTGGTGACCTCGCAGGTCGGAATGGACCAGCGGTTGCGCAAGCTCGGCGTGAAAGAGTCGCACATCCGCGCGGCCCTGCAGTTCGCGGCTGCGACTGGTACGTCCCTCACCCGGGTCGTCCTCGATCTCGGGCTCATCAGCGCCGAAACGATGGCGCAGGCGCTGGCCGACGAGAACAGCCGGGAGTACTTCCCGCAGGAGCGCGTCGACCGGATCGATCCGTCGGAACTGGATGCCCTTGCCGTGACCGAATTCAGCGGCTATGTGCCCGCCGGTCGCATGGAAGGGCGCCTGCTGGTGGCCGTTGCCGAGCCGGAGAAGATCCTCGAGGCGCAGACCCGCTGGCAGGCCTATCGGGTCGACGTCGTGATCGCGTCTCCGCGAACGATAGAGACCATCTTCCGGCGGCATTTCGCGCGCACCGAGGAGGCGTTCCGTCAGTCCGTGCTGCACTGGGAGGAACGGCAGCGCCTGGCGCGCGGCGCCGACGCTCAGGACGGAAACGAGGTCGAATGGATCTACGGCCGGCTGATCCGGCATGCGTGTTACGTCGGTGCGAACGATATCTTCCTGCACAAGACGCTGGCGGGCGTCGGCAAGGTCAAGCTGCATGTGAACGGCGTCGGCCAGCTGTTCGCCGCGGTCAAGGAAGACCTTTTCGACAAGATGCTTAACAAGCTCGTGTCCGAGAACTCGAATGCGGACGCGCTCGCCCGGGCGCCACAGGAAGCCAATGTCGGCATCATCGGTGGCCTGAAAGAGGCGTTCGCAGACATCACCGACCGCTACAGCTTCCGCCTGCAGCTGAATCAGGGTCGCAGCCACTCAGAGCGCGAGGCCG
>CAMDXD010000397.1 GCA_945877995.1 Bordetella parapertussis | reverse complement strand
TCGAGTTCCTCGCAGACCAGCTGCGCCAGCCCGGTGTGCGTGCCCTGCCCCATCTCGGAGCGCACCACGCGCACCACCGTGGTGTCGTCCGGGCGCACGACGACCCAGGCGTTGATCTCGGGCGTGCCCGTGGCGTCGACCATCTGCGCAGCCGCGTCGCGCGAGCCGCCGGCGATGCTGATGCCCAGCGCGAGGCCGCCACCGGCCATGGCGCTGCCGACGATGAAGTGGCGGCGGCCGAGGCTGGCCGCGGTGTCGATGCCGGCATTGCCAACCTGCGCCGACCCCTTGGAAATCTTCGTGGTCATGGTGTCTGTCTCCGTGTGCGCTGGTTCAGGCGTCGCTGGCCGGGGTACGGTCGGCGCCATTTGCGGCCACCGTCGCGGTACTGCCGGCATCGCCGACCACGTGGTAGACGGACCCGTTGCCGCTGCCCTTGGCGGTGCCGGCGGCCTTGTGGATGGCTGCCCGGATGCGCTGGTAGGTGCCGCAGCGGCAGATGTTGGTCATCGCGTCGTCGATGTCCTTGTCGGTGGGCCTGGGCTTTGCGCGCAGCAGCGCGGCCGCCGCCATGATCTGGCCCGACTGGCAGTAGCCGCACTGCGGGACGTCGAACTCGACCCAGGCCTTCTGCAGCGGATGGCTGGCATCGGCGGACAGGCCTTCGATCGTGGTGATGCGCTTGCCGGCAACCGCCGCTACCGGCGTCACGCAGGAGCGCATCAGCTGCCCGTCGATGTGCACGCTGCACGAACCGCACTGCGCAACGCCGCAGCCGTACTTCGTGCCGGTCAGGCCGACCTGTTCGCGCAGCACCCACAGCAGGGGCGTACCGGGTTCGGCATCGACCGTGACGGCCTTGCCATTGACGTTCAGTGACAGCATCGACTCCTCCTGGGGGTGTGCGCGGCGGTCAATTGTGTGCATTGTTCTTGGACCCGCTCGCCGCCATCGCACCCGAAGCGTAAGTGGTGCCACGCAGCCGGGTCAAGCGCCGGGAAAGCGTTCGTACCATTGCACCTGGCGGGAATGGCTATCGCACGTGTCAAGCAGCTGACCGTCGCGCCCCGATTTCAGCGCGGCAAGAGATTCACGAAGTCTTCGGGCCTACCGTCGGCCGAGCGCGGCAGGCGGTCGACCCTCACCACGGCAAGCTCGAGACCCGGGCCGAGGCGCTCGCGAACGACGGCGGCAAGACTTGCCTGGTCAGCCGCGCCGAGCGGCTGGTCGGCTACCAGCAGCAACTCGATTCGGTCGAGCGCGGTCTGCACGAACTGGTGCTGGCGGATACCCGGCACGCCGCCGAGATCGATCAGTTCGCATCCGGGCCAACGGCGGGTGCCGTCGGGCATGGACATCAGGTTGCGGCCACGGCCGACGATCCGGTCCAGCACGGCGAGCCCGCGCCCGCAGTCGCACGCGGAACCGGCGATCGCGTAGTCGCCGGTGTCGTAGCGCACGAAGGGCATCGCGAAATTGTGCAGCGAGGTGACCACCACCCGTCCCGCCCGCCCCGGTGGCACTGGCTGCCCACCCTCGTCGAGCAGTTCCAGCAGCACGCCCTCTTCCTGCACGTGATAGCGCTCATGCTTCGGGCACTGGAGGGCGAGGTAACCGAGTTCGCGCGTCGAGTACGCATCGACCAGCGACAGTCCGAACGCGGCGCGGCAGGCGGCCCGCTGTTCCGGCGTGACCCGTTCGGACACCGTGCGGATATCGCGCAGCCGCGGCAGCGTCACGCCATGGCCGCTGAACCAGCCCGCAAGCGCGTAGAGGTTACCGGGATGCGTGATCAGGCTGTGCGGATCCTGCTCGACCAGCCAAGTGGCCTGCTCGACGATGTCGTGCTCGATGGACAAGCCGACGGCGGATCCGGTGCTGCAAAGCGCCGAGGCAGGCCGGCCCCAGTCAGGCGCCTCAGCGCGCCCCCCCGGCGTCGAGCGGATCATGGCGAGCTTGCCGGTCAGGTCGCGCCGGTGCCAGAGGTGATCGCGCAGGGTGAATGCCCGCCACATGAAGTGGCTCAGTGCCGTCGTGCGGAAGTGCAGCGGCGCACCGGTGGTGCCCGCGGTGAGCGAGGCCTGCACGGCACCGTGCGCCTGCGGCACGGTCTTGCTGAATGCAGCCTCGCCCGCGCCGCGGATCATCTCGCGCGTGACCACCGGCAGGGCCGAGAAACGCTTCGGCGTGAGCGTATCGACTGCGGGATCGAACCCGAGTCGTTCCCGGCCGAGCCCGGCCCAGAGGTCCGCGTAGAAGGGCACGTGCGCGGCCGCATGCCGGAGCAGCGAGCGCACCTGCACCATCTGCAGCGAGCGCAGCCTGGCCGGCTTGAACCATTCGCTGCGTTCCATCTGCCAGAGCATCGCGAGCAGCGCCTCGCCGGCCTGGTCCGGGAACGCGGGCCAGGCGACACCTTCGATGGCCGAGCGTATCGGCAGCCCGGCGGGTTCGGGCGTCCGAGCCGAGCCGCGCGCGGCGGTGCTAGCCGCGGCAGGGGCCATCGGTCCGGGCGGAACGCCGCTCATGGCACTCGCAAGCCTGCCGCGCTTCTTGGCCGCCGCGCCGCTACTTCGACCGCCTCACGCAGTCGACGTAGTAGCGCGTCGCGCCACCGCCCACCTTCTCGGACACCAGGCCGTGGATATCGGTCTCGAAGCCGGGGAACAGGTGGTTGAAATCGCGCGCGAAACGGAGGTAGCGCACGATCGTCGAGTTGAACCGCTCGCCCGGGATCAGCAGCGGGATACCCGGGGGATAGGGCGTGACGAGCATCGCGGTCACCCTGCCCTCGAGGTCGTCGATCGGGACCCTGTCGATCTCGCGGTGCGCCATGCGGGCGAACGCGTCCGAGGGCTTCATCGCCGGCTCCATGTTCGACAGGTACATCTCGGTCGTCAGCCGCGCGATGTCATGCTCCTTGTACTTCGCGTGTATCTGCGCGCACAGGTCGCGCAGGCCCACACGCTCGTAGCTGGGGTTGCGCGCGACGAACTCGGGCAGCACCCGCCACAGCGGCTGGTTCGAATCGCAATCGTCCTTGAACTGCTGCAGTTCGGTCACCAGCGTGTTCCAGCGGCCCTTGGTGATGCCGATGGTGAACATGATGAAGAACGAGTAAAGGCCGGTCTTCTCGACGATGATGCCGTGTTCGGCGAGGTACTTCGTGACCACGTTTGCCGGGATGCCCCACTCGGAGAAGTCGCCATCGACGTCGAGGCCCGGCGTGATCACGGTGGCCTTGATCGGATCGAGCATGTTGAAGCCCGGCGCGAGGTCGCCGAAGCCGTGCCAGCGCTCGCCGGACTTCAGGATCCAGTCTTCGCGGTCGCCGATGCCCTCGGCTGCGAGGTGTTCCGGACCCCAGACCTTGAACCACCAGTCGTCGTCGACGCCACTCGCGCGCGCGTTTCGCCCGCCCCTGTGGTCGACCGCACCGCTGTTGCGCGCATCGCCGAACTCGTCGCCCACCTTGCGCATCGCACGCCGGAACTCGATCGCCTCGCGGATCGACTCCTCGACCAGCGCATTGCCCTGCGGCGGCTCCATCATCGCCGCGGCCACGTCGCAGGACGCGATGATCGCGTACTGCGGGCTGGTCGAGGTGTGCATCAGGAACGCTTCGTTGAACACATCGCGGTCGAGCTTGCGCTTCTGCGAGTCCTGGGCGAGGATCTGCGACGCCTGCGACAGCCCGGCCAGCAGCTTGTGCGTGGACTGCGTCGAGAACACCATCGACTCCTTGCAGCGCGGACGGTCCGCGCCGATCGCGTGGTAGTCGCCATAGAAATCGTGGAAGGCTGCATGCGGCAGCCAGGCCTCGTCGAAATGCAGCGTGTCGAGGTGGCCGTCGAGCATCTCCTTGATGGTCTCGACGTTGTAGCTGATGCCGTCGTAGGTCGACTGGGTGATGGTCAGGATGCGCGGCTTCTTGTTCTTGCCGCGAACGAACGGGTTCGCCTCGATCTTGCGCCGTATGTTCTCGATGCGGAACTCTTCCAGCGGGATCGGACCGATGATGCCGTAGTGGTTGCGC
>CAMDXD010000396.1 GCA_945877995.1 Bordetella parapertussis | reverse complement strand
AACACCCGCCACAACCGGCCGTCGATCACCCGGCCGGAGAAGCCCGGCTCGAGCGCCGCAATCGGCTCCTGCGGGGCCGAACTGGAACGCGCGATCAGGCGTGGCGACGAGCCGTCGGCGACGAGCCAGACCTGGTAGGCGATGTGCGTCTCGTAGTAGTGGCCGAGCGCGGTCGGATCATCGCGATGCTCGCCATTGTCCGCGAGCGGGGCTGGCAGCAACATCACGAGCGGTGCCTCGATGGTCGCGGTCTCGACCGAGCGTGCGATCAGGCTCTCGATGACCCGGGCCGATGTCGCCAGCCGCGCATCGAACAGTTCCTCTGCTTCCTTCTGCCCGGCCATGAAGGACAGCAGCGCGCTGATGCCCATCACCGCCAGCAGGATCAGCGTGGTCCCGGCGAGCAGCAGCAGCCGGATCGAGCGGCCCGTGGTCATGGCCGCGTTGCTCACGTGCCTCACGTACCGGCGTCCGCGGCCGGCGGATCCACCACATAGCCGACCCCGCGCACGGTACGGATCAGCGACGGATACAGCTTGCGCCGCAGGTTGTGCACATGCACCTCCAGCGCATTGCTCTCGATGTCGCCCTCCCAGCCGTAGATGGATTCCTCAAGCTGCTGCCGGGTCATGACCTGGCCAGTGTTGTCGAGCAGCTTGCGCAGCAGCAGGAACTCGCGCCGCTGCAGCGCCACAGGCTGGCCACGCAGCCGCACCGACATGCCTGCGGTATCGATTTCCAGCTCGCCGTGGCCGACGCGGTTCTCGACCGCACCGCGATGGCGCCGCTCGAGCACGCGCAGGCGGGCCAGCAGTTCATCGACGTCGAACGGCTTGACCATGTAGTCATCCGCGCCGGCATCGAGCCCACCGATGCGCTGCGTCGTGGTGTCGCGCGCACTGAGCACCAGCACCGGCGTGCGTACCCCGGCTTCGCGTGCCTGGCGCAGGACTTCCATGCCATCGAGGCGCGGCAGCCCGAGGTCGAGCACCGCAAGGTCGAAGCTGCCGCTGCGCAGCGCCTCGAGGCCGAACGCGCCGTCGCGAACCCACTCGACAAGGTAGCGGCCGCGCTCCAGCGCGTCGCGGATACCGGCACCCAGCGAATCGTCGTCCTCAACCAGCAGCAGGCGCATCGGTCATCCGGTAGTCAGTTGAGCTTCTGCCTCACCAGCACGAGCAGCGCTTCGGCTTCGCGCCGGCGGCCCTCGTCGGCCAGCGGGCGCGCAGGCCGGGCCGGCGCCTGGAGCGCCAGTTCCAGCGAACGCCGGGCACCTTCGTAGTCGCCGGTCCGGTAGAGGAAGTCGCCCGTGAAGAAGTTCGGGTCGATGCCGCGCGGGTTGATCGTGAGTGCACGTGCGAGCAGCTCGCGCGCCTTGTCCTTGTCGCCGAAGCCGATCGGCCAGCCCGGCACTTGATAGTACAGCGACCCGAGGCTGGTGTAGGCAGACCCTTCGAGCGCCTTCGGGTCGCGTGCGATCGACTGCTCGAGCGCGGCCTTCGCCTCCTTGGCGAGCGACAACGCCCCCAGGCCGCCCTTCGCCCCGGCATGGCTGGCCAGCACGATCGCGTACCAGATGTCCACGTCGGCGCGGTCGCGGAACTCGGCACGCACGGACGCAGCCTTCTTCGCCAGCGCCTCGAACGAGCGTTCCTGTCGGTCTGCCGACTGCCGGTACTTGATCTGTTCCCACTCCGACTGCAGTGCGGCCACCGATTCCTCAGGGCCAGCCAGTGCCGTCCCGGCCCCGAGTCCGAAGGTTGCGGCCAGTCCCGCCCCGAGTCCGGCTGCCATCGTTTTCCTGCGCCTGTCATCGATCATCCTGCGTTCCCTCCCCTTATCGCTGCGTGCCGCCGCACGGCGGCAGCACGCTTGCCCAGTGCCCGGTCGACGACCGATGGCAGCAGGCGATTGAGCCGGACGAAGAACCGTTCCGGCCACCCAAGGTGCATCTCGACCCTGCCACCGTCGAGCAGCGCAAGCAGCGCCCGTGCGACGGTGTCCGGTGAATCGCTGCCGTTGCCGAGCTCGGCGTTGAGCGCATCCTGCGCCGCACTGTTCAGGGCAGTGCGCGTGGCACGCGGCGCCAGGTATTGCACGCGGATGCGGCTGCCATGCAGTTCCCTGCGCAGCGCCTCGCTGAAGCCGCGCAGTGCGTATTTCGCCGTGCTGTAGGCGACGTTGCCCGGATTGCCGATGTCGCCGAGGATCGATCCGACGTTGACTATCGCGGCTCGCGGGCCCGGGCGCATCAACGGCAGCAGGGCGCGGGTGAGCAGCACCGGCGCCAGCAGGTTGGTTGCGATGACGCGCTCGATGTCCGCCTCCGATTCGTCCGCGAACCAGGCGAAATCGCCGACGCCGGCATTGTTGACCAGCACGTCGGCACCATCAGGCAGCGCACGTACGGCCGAGACAACTGCGGCACGGCCCTGCGCCGAGCAGAGGTCAGCGGCGACGGTAGACACCTCTAGCGCCGGGTGCGCCTTCACGAGCTCCGCTGCCATCGCCTGCAGCCGGCCCTCGTCGCGTGCAGCAAGCAGCAGCGAACCGGCACGCGGCACCAGGGCCGACGCGAACGCGCGACCGATGCCGCCGGTGGCGCCGGTGAGCACGATGTTCAGCCCGGCGGTCATGCGTGCTCCTTCGATGCCTCGGTCGCGGGAACCGCCGACGACAGCGATCGGAACAGGTTGCCGTACAGGCGGTACATCACGCGCGCCACGTGTACCACTGAAGCCTGGTCGTCCGGATCGTCCAGCCCGTCCATCAGCAGGCCGAACATGCGCACATGCTCCAGGTCGAGGCTGCCATGCGAGTTGAGGTAGCTGAACGCGGACGCCGGAAGGCCGAGGCTGTGCGACAGGCCCTGCGCGGCTGCGGTGGCGATCGTCACGCTGGTTCCTTCCAGCACGTGCACCATGCCGAAGAAGCCGACCGGGTTGCGGCGTGCGATCCAGTCGCAGGCATACGCGACCATCAGCTCTGCCTCCAGCCCGGGCGTGGCCTCGCGCGCCAGCGCCCTGTCGCCGCCGCAGGCGACGATGTCGTCGAGGATCCATTCCTCGTGGCCCACCTCTTCCTCGATGTAGTCGACGATCGCCCGGCGCAGCACCTCGTGGTGTGCCGGCAGGCGTGCACCGCAGGCCATCAGCAGCGGCACCGTATGGCGAACGTGGTGGAAGGCCTGCCCCAGGAATTCACGGTACTGGCCGAGCGCCACCCGCCCGGCGAGGGCATCGCCGATCACCGGCGCGGCGATCAGCCATTCGCGCTCGACGGTGGTCTGGCGCTGCAGTTCTTCATGGAAGGGCATCGGCTATCTCCTTCGGGGATCGTTCATGGAGCGCATCGATCGCGGACCGATGGCGCGCGAGGATC
The DNA here is from genome assembly GCA_945877995.1 of Bordetella parapertussis. GTDB lineage: Bacteria > Pseudomonadota > Gammaproteobacteria > Burkholderiales > CAIKXV01 > CAIKXV01. Next base: position 684 of record CAMDXD010000396.1, on the reverse strand, counting down.
GCGTCCCGCCGCAACCGGCCGTTGGCGGTGAGCAGCCCGTCGGCCTGAGTAAAGGCAGCGGTCGCGACGACCCAGCCACCGATCCGGGCATAGTCCGGCAGCCTCGCGTTGGCCTCGGCAACGGCCGCCGCGATCGCTGCGTGATCGGTCCCGGCCTGGACGACCAGCACCGCAGACAGCCAGGGCCGGCCTTCGCCGAACACCGCAGCCTGCCGGATCGGCGCTCGCGCGAGCAGTTCCGACTCGGGCCACTCCGGCGAGACGTTGCGCCCGAAGCCGGTGATCAGCAGGTGCTTCAGGCGACCGGTCACCCGCAGGCGCCCGTGTGCATCGATCGATCCGAGATCGCCTGTTCGCACCGGGGCCTGCGGCACCTGCGGCGCCGCGCCGAGGTAGCCAAGGAACGCAGGGCCTTCGAGCAGGATCTCGCCCGCTGCATCGCAGGCACCGGCATCGACCACCGCAGTTGCCACCGCATTTGCCACCACACGTGCCCCAGCCGTTGCGCGTTCGACCCGGACGGCCGGGGCCGCGATCCGCGCGCGGGCATGCGGCAGCAGGCGCATGCCCGCATCGGGCGCATCCTGCGGCAGTGCCAGCGCGACCACCGATCCGCATTCGCTCAGGCCGTAGCCTTCGCAGGCCGGGATGCCGAGACTGCGGGCGCGCTCGATCAGTGCCGGG
>CAMDXD010000395.1 GCA_945877995.1 Bordetella parapertussis | reverse complement strand
GCATTGTTCACCAGGATCGAAACGCCGCCTTCCACGCCCGTGATCGATTCGAGCAACGCGTCCACCGCGGCGCCGTCGTTGACATCCAACTGCACGCCCCGCCCGGCGAGCCTCGCCTGCTCGAAGCTGGCGTCGATCGTGCGGGCGCCCTCGGCGCTGGTCGCCGTGCCGATGACCCGGGCGCCAGCGCCTGCGAGGGCCTGTGCGATTGCCTGGCCGATACCGCGGGTAGCGCCGGTGACCAGCGCCACCTCCGATTGCAGCGGGTCGTGATCGCTCATGCGCACACCGCCTTCAACGCCTCGTCCAGGGATGCGGCATCGACTACGGCAAAGCCCTGCAGGCCGGCGTCGATACGACGTGTCAAACCGTTGAGGACCTTGCCCGGACCGCATTCGATGATGGTCGTTACGCCCATGTCGGCCATGGCCCGGATGGTCTCTACCCAGCGTACCGGGGACCGTGCCTGTCGTGCCAGCGCATCGCGGATCGCTGCGGGGTCGGACGCGCAGGCCACATCGACGTTGTTGATGACGGGTAAGACGGGAGCCGACAGCACCACGTCGCGCAGGAACCCGGCCAGACGGTCGGCGGCCGGTGCCAGCAGGGTCGAATGGAACGGTGCGCTCACCGGCAGCAGGAGCGCGCGCTTTGCGCCTGCGGCCTTGGCCAGATCCGCGGCACGCTCGACCGCGGCCTTGTGCCCCGCAATCACGACCTGGTTCGGTGCATTGAAGTTCACCGCTTCCACGACCTCGCCCTGCGCAGCGCTCGCACAGGCTTCGCGCACGGCATCGTCATCCAGGCCGAGGATTGCTGCCATGGCACCGGTACCGACCGGCACTGCCTCCTGCATCGCCTGGGCACGGAAGCGGACGGTTCGTACGGCATCGGCCAGCGTGAGCGCCCCCGCGGCGACCAGCGCCGAATACTCGCCCAGGCTGTGCCCCGCGACCACCGCTGGCGCGGGGCCTCCCCTGGCCAGCCACTCGCGCCAGACCGCAACCCCGGCGGTCAGCATTACCGGCTGGGTGTTCACGGTCGCGTTGAGGGCGGTGTCCGGGCCGTTCTCGACCATCGCCCAGAGATCCTCTGCGAGCGCGGCAGACGCCTCGTCGAAGGTGGCGCGCACGCCCGGACGATCGGCGAAGCCGCGCATCATGCCGACGGACTGCGAGCCCTGGCCAGGAAAGACGATGGAGAAAGATATTCTTGAGACAGTCATGCGGTCAAACGCTCCGTTGATCGAACCGGCTCGCTGCGCGTGCGGGAAACTACCACCGCAGCAGCACTGAGCCCCAGGTGAATCCGCCGCCAACACCTTCTAGCAGCACGAGTTGCCCGGGCTGGATGCGACCGTCGCGCACGGCGGTATCCAGCGCCAGGGGGATCGAGGCCGCCGACGTATTGGCATGCCGGTCGACGGTGACGACGACACGCTCCATCGGCAGGCCGAGTTTCTTCGCTGTCGATTCGATGATGCGGATGTTCGCCTGGTGCGGTACCAGCCAGTCGACATCCGCCGGCGCGAGGCCGTTGGCCTCGAGCGCCTCGTACGCGGCCTCGGCCAGGACCCGCACCGCGAACCGGAACACGGCGTTTCCGTCCATGTGGACGAAAGGCGACCCCACGACGCAGCCCTGGTCGATCCGGGCCGGCACCCCCAGGATGCCGTTGTAGCTGCCGTCGGCGTGCAGGTGCGACGACAGGATGCCCGGGCCATCGGTGGCGCTGAGCACTACGGCGCCCGCGCCGTCTCCGAACAGCACGCAGGTCGAGCGGTCGTTCCAGTCGAGGATGCGCGAATACACCTCGGCTCCGACCACCAGCGCGTGGCGGCAATGCCCGGCGCGTACCGCGAGATCGGCCGACGACAGCGCGTACACGAAGCCGCTGCAGACGGCCTGCAGATCGTAGGCCGGGCAGCCCGAAATCCCCAGTTTCTGCTGGAGGATGCAGGCGGTGCTAGGAAACACCACATCCGGTGTGGTGGTCGCGACGATCACGAGGCCGATGTCGGAGGGCTGCAGTCCCGCTGCCTCGATGGCTTGCCGCGCGGCAGACAGAGCCAGGTCGCTCGTGAGTTCACCTTCGCCGGCGAAATACCGCTGTCGGATACCGGTACGCGTGGAAATCCATTCGTCCGAGGTATCGACCCGCCCCGCCAGTTCGATATTGCTCACGCAATGCGCTGGCAGGTAGCTGCCGGTGCCGCTGATCCTCGAATGCATCGACATCCGGGCTGGCGCCGGCTGCCTCATGCGGCGCCCCGCTGCAGCAGGTTCACGCGCTCGCTGATGCGCACCGCGAGGCCCATGCGCACTTCCTCGACCGCACGACCGATTGCGAAACCGTAGCTGAAGGCATCGGCCGACCCATGGCTCTTGACCACGACGCCCCGCAACCCGAGCAGGCTCGCCCCGTTGTAGCGTCGATGGTCCACCGTCCGCTTGAAGGCACGCATCACCGGCAGCGAGCACAGACCCGCGAGCCTGGTGAGCCAGGTGCGATCGACCTCGCGGCGCAGCACCGCACCGAGCATCTGCGCCAACCCTTCGGAGGTTTTCAGCGCAACGTTGCCGACGAAACCATCGCACACGATGACGTCTACCGTACCCTTGTAGATGTCGTCGCCCTCGACGTTGCCATAGAAATTGAGGCCGCTCAGGCGCAGCAGTTCCGCCGCCTGCTTCACGGTGTCGTTGCCCTTGATGTCCTCGACGCCGATGTTGAGCAGCCCGACGCTCGGGGCATCGACATGGTCGAGTGCGCCGACGAGGCTCGCGCCCATCATGCCGAATTGCAGCAGTTGCAGCGGCGTGCAGTCGACGTTCGCGCCCAGGTCGAGCATGTAGGTACGCCCGTTGATCGATGGCATCACACCACAGATCGCCGGGCGCTCGATGCCCGGCAGCGTCTTCAGCACGAAGCGCGACGTGGCCATCAAGGCTCCCGTGTTGCCAGCGCTGACGCAAGCATCCGCCTCGCCCGACTTCACCAGGTTGATGGCCACTCGCATCGAGGATTTCTTCTTGTTGCGCAAGGCATTGGCCGGCGGCTCATCCATCGCCACCACCTCGGGGGCATGGAGGACCCGCAACCGATGACCTTCGCTCCGTCCGGCTGCGGAAAGTGCTGCGCCGATCGCATCCGACAGCCCGACAAGCACGATGGACAGTTCAGGATCCGCATCGACGGCCGCAATCGAGGCCGCGACGGTCACGCGTGGCCCGTGGTCACCGCCCATGCAGTCAACCGCGACGACAACCCGCGACATGGTCAGCAGCCGTCCGGCGCGGACAGCCACGCCCCATGCAGGATGCCGCCTGCCGGTCTGCCGAAGTCCAATCCGTCTGCCCGCGTGCTGGCCGGGATGCCGGAGGTCAGTCTTTCTTGCCTGCGGTGACCTTCTTGCCGCGGTAGTAGCCCGACGGGCTGATGTGGTGGCGAAGGTGCACTTCACCGGTGGTCGGCTCGACGCCGAGCGGTGCCGCGGTGAGGAAGTCGTGTGCGCGACGCATGTTGCGGCGGGACGGCGATTTCTTGTTCTGCTGGACTGCCATGATGAACCTCTTAGTCTTGATTGCCTTGTTTGGTACCGCCGCGTCGAGGCGACAGCTTTTCGAGTGCCGCGAATGGATGGGCTGCCTGCGTGCCGCCGACGGTTGAATCGGCGTCACACTGCGTCATGCCATGAACATCATGACGCGGCGCGATGGGCCACTGCAGCAGCAACTCATCTTCCACCAGTTCCGCGACATTCAGTTCCTGCGAAGCCTGGATCGCGTCCACCCCTTCTTCGTCGGCCACATCGAGATCGGCGTCATCGCGCGCGAGCCTGATCCTGTTCTCGATCTGAACCGGCCAGCGCATCGGCCCAAGACAGCGAAGGCAGCGGACCATCAGCCAGCCTTCGATCTTCAGCTCGAGCGCGGGCTTTTCGTCCCACAGAATGCCGCGCACCTCGTAGCCGACCTGCCCGACATGGTCGATGAGGCTGTCGTCGAGCCGGGTCAGCCGCTCGCCCTGCATCGTGCCTTGACAATGACTGCCGGCGCGCGCGAAA
>CAMDXD010000394.1 GCA_945877995.1 Bordetella parapertussis | reverse complement strand
ACTGCGGGTCAAGACCGGCGATGACAGGCAGATGCAAAAGCGGTACGCGTCAGGCGCCAGGTGCTGGATCGTCGCCGATCTCGGCAGCGAGCCCGAGTATGTCCTCGGCCGTGGGCTGGTCCCACTGCTCGCCGATCACGGCGCGGGCAAAGTAGCGCAGGAAATCGACGCGCACCATCGGGTGTTCCCAGCCATCGCGGTCGAGCCGCTTGACCAGCACGGAGCGCTGCGCCAGCAAGGCCTCACGATAGCGCGCCAGCCAGCCTTCGCGGGCGGCGGCGTCATGCTCGACGAACATGCCGTGCACGTCGCGATAGCGACGCTTGATCCACTCTTCACGCCAGCGTGCCTCGCGAGAGGGTGCAACACCCTGCCCTATTCGCCGCGCGTTCCAGTTGTCCGGCGACGGTCTGCGCGTGCGTTCCGCTTCCAGTACGGCAGCGACCCATCGCGCCGGCTGGCCGACACGAGGCAGCCCGGCAGACTCTGGAGCGCACTGGCGCTGCACGAGCTGGTCGACCGCCGCGCGCAACTGCGTGGCATCGTACTGCTCCAGCAGGCGTTCTGCCTCGGTCTGCGAGAGCCCGTTTCGGATCGCGTGGCCCAGCACGGGCAGATCGACGAGATCGGATGGCGGGGTGCTGCGGGGATGCCCACCCTCCTCCCGCCGACGAACCTCGAACTGGATCGTGGTGATCGTCTTGTTGTCGGGGCCGCGTGCTTCGATCGGGCCGACGACCACGATATCGGTCAGGGCATTGACTTCCGCGATGGCCGGCAGGAGGACGTCACGCTTGAAGTAACGGTACTGCGCCTGCGCGGCATCAGCGCGGTCGGGCTGCCCGGTGAGCACGGGCTTCCACCAGCGCCACGGCTGGCGGGCTGTGAGGTGGCTTGGATTGTCGATGTAGCGCGCGCAGATCTCGTACAGAGCGAGCGCGGTATGTGAGCGAAGTCGGGTCATCAGCTCGAGCGACAGGCGGGCGTAACGCTCGGGGCTGAGCAGCTGGTTGCGGATCTGCGGTGCGTAGCTCCACTGAAGGATCACGGCTCCGCCGGCCTCTGGGGGCTTGCTGAGGGACACGCCCGAAACCAGGCCGCAAGCCTCCCAGCGAACGAACTCCCGGTCGGTCGGGCTCTGCCACTCAACGACGGTACTGATCATCTGTCTCAGCGTGCGCTTCAGAAGCTGATAGTCCTTGGAGTCGAACCGCGAGAGCGTGATCAGTTCGCGCAAGGGAGCGGTATACGTCTCGGTATCGCCCTGTTGCTGGGCAAGGCGCAGCATCACGTTGAACAGTTTGCGGGTCAGCAGGCCGATGCGCCGTTCGGTCGGCATCAGCGCGATGGTATTGACATGCTTGCGCACGACGCCGTCGCGATCGGCGCGCGGCGATCGACTGGCGCCCTCCTCGCCCGGCGGTGTCGTTCCGGCGCCGGCGGTATCCGCACCGGCGCCAACAGTAACGCCCGCCGCATGAGAGGTTGTGGCGCGCGCGTTGCCCTGCTTCTGTGCGAGGCTGACCATCAGGCAATCGTATGGATTTGTGAGCACGGGCGCAAGCCTGCCCTCACAAACAAACGAGCCACGAGCGAGAGTGATTCCCGGTAAAGCTCACGTATCCAGCGTCCGGTGCGTGCGGTTTCCGCGACAGTATGCGCCAGACTCGATTGGTTGCACCTGCCGACACGACAGGTCAACGCCAATGTATCCCAGAGGTCGTGCGGGTGTCAGTACGTGGGTGCTGCGAGCACGTCGGCAGGCACCACAGCCGACACGTGAGCTTGTACGGGAAAGTACTAGACTGCGTGCAACTTCCTGTATCCACACACGTTATGGCCTGTACAAGCTCCGTCATCTGCCTGAATGCGCTCACGCGCAGACCTGTAGCTTCTCACATCCCTTCCTGTGGAACCTCACATGATCGGAGGTAACTTCTTGACGGCGTTTGTGTTTTCGGAGCATAAAGGTTTTGAAGTAATTGAACAGTATTCACAAAACCCTTCATAAAGGTACGCGGGTGTCCAGTCACAATGAACGCCTCTACAAACAAGGCCAGCCCCGTCCTTTCATCTGCGTGCAAAAAAGCATGTTCCCGTTAACGATACACAACGACGGCCACAACACGTGAATTCTCCAATCATCCATCTCACGCCGCAACCGCTGAGCAGCATCATTGACCAGGCGGATCGTGCAGCCCTCCTCGTTTCGCAGGTTCGGGGCGCGATGCTCTCTCCAACTGCGCGGAAGACTGCGCCTCGATTCAATGCGTCACAAGTCGCCGCAATGTGTGGCGTGGAGCGCGGGCAGATCGCCTATCGGCTCACCAAGGGCGACCTGCCGTCTGGAACGCTCAACGAGAGCGGTGCTCGGCGCGAGTTCACGCTCGCGGAAACCCGGGCCTGGGTGCGAGCGTATCGTCCTGCCGCACGGCGTCCTGAGCGTGCTGAGGCCTGCGTCCTGACCATCGCAAACTTCAAGGGTGGCGTCGGCAAGACGACCACCGCGATGTCGCTCGCCCAGGGCTTGAGCCTGCGCGGCCATCAGGTGCTGTGCATTGACTGTGATCCTCAGGGTAGCCTGACGACTTTGCACGGCATCCTGCCCGATTCCGAGGTGGCCGAAAGCGAGACTATCCTTGAATTGTGCGCCGGGACCGAGCGCTCGATCAGACCGGCGATCCGCTCCACTTATTGGGACGGTATCGACCTGGTTGCAGCAGCACCATTACTGTTCGCCGCTGAGTTCATGCTGCCGGCGCGGCAGAGCCAGGATCCATCGTTTGCCTTCTGGGATGTACTCAATCTGGGTATCGACGACGTCCGGCGCGACTACGACGTGATCATCATCGACACGCCACCGGCGCTTTCTTATGTAACGATCAATGCGCTGATGGCGGCTAACGGCATCATCATGACCCTTCCACCCAATGCACTCGACGTCGCTTCGTCCGCGCAGTTCTGGCGGCTGTTTTCCGATCTGACGGCACAGCTCGTCGAGCGCCGTGCCATCACGAAAGAATTCGATTTCATCCGCGTGCTGCTGACCCGGGTCGACAATAACGACGCGACCGCCTCCGTCGTGCGCGAATGGATCGGCAAGGCTTACGAGGGAAAAGTCATGCCAGTCGAAATCCCGAAGACGGCGGTCGCGAACAGCAGTGCCGCGGAGTTCGGGACGGTCTACGACGTCACCCGCTATGACGGCAACAATCGGACCTACAAGCGGGCGGCGGAGGCCTATGAGCGGGTGACGGAACTCATGGAGCAATTGATCCAGGCGGTCTGGCGTCGGCAGGTTCAGGGCACATGAACAGGGTTCGAAGAACGCGTGGTACGGTACCACGCGCAACAGATCGCCACGGCCGGGCCTCGTACCGTCGGCGAGGGGCATGCGTCGATCAGAGAAGGCGGGGGACATGAAACGTATCGCGGAAAAATCAAAGCTGATCAATCTGCCCCCAGCTACCCCCCCGGGCAGCGCGGATACCTCCGGCGGAAAGATGCCGTCGCCCCCGCCTTTCCTGGCCAGCGGGCAGGCGGTGCCCGGAGTGGTGGCTCCGGCAAGTAACGCATCCGCGTCGTCGCGGTCGTTTACGGGGGTCGGTGCCATGATGGCTGCGCTGGGGCAGGGAGGCGCACTCGGCAAGGAACTCGAGGAGGTGAAGGCTCGGCTCGCCGAGTTCGAGGGGACGATCCCGGTTCGTCTGCTCGATCCCGGGCGCATCCAGCCGAGCGCGTTCGCCAACCGACATTCAACCGAGTACACCTCGCCGGGCTTCGCGGAACTCAAACGTGAGATCGAACAGGCACGGGTGAACGTTCAGCCCATCAAGGTTCGGCCAGGTGGCGTGTCGGGTACGTTCGAGATCGTGTTTGGCCATCGGCGGCACCGCGCCTGCCTCGATCTCGGCTTCGAGGTGTTAGCCATCGTTGAGGATGTCGCGGACCGGGACCTGTGGCTGCAGATGGATCAGGAGAACCGGGGTCGTCGCGACCTGAGTCCGTGGGAGCAGGGTCGAAGCATCCAGATGGCGCTTCGCAGTGGCCTGTTTCCCTCCGTGCGGCGC
>CAMDXD010000393.1 GCA_945877995.1 Bordetella parapertussis | reverse complement strand
GGTGAAACAGAAGGCCTTCCTGATGCGCAGTTCGCTGATCGCCAGCGTGCGCCGCGCCGGCACGATCGACTGACGCCGTGCATGCCGGCAGAGGCAGCCGCCGCTGCCGCGCCAACCGCCTTCCGCAACTTCCGGTGACTGCCATGACGCCTCTGCCGCTGCTACCGTTCCTCCGCCGCTCCACCTGCCCCGCCTTCGCCGCCTGCGCGGGCGCGCTGCTGGCGGTCGGGGCCCTGTCCGGGACTTCGCATGCACAGACCGCGTGGCCGAACGCCCCGATCCGCATGGTCGTGCCGTTCGCGCCCGGTGCGGCCAACGATGCGGTCGGCCGCATCATCGCCGCCCCTGTGTCCTCGGCCCTGGGCACGCCGATACTGGTCGATAACCGTCCCGGGGCGGGCGGCAACCTCGGTGCCGAGATCGCCGCGCGGGCGCCGGCGGACGGCTTCACGCTGTTCCTCGCCAACGTGTCGCATGCGACCAGCGCATCGATGTACGACAAACTGGGCTATGACCTGCTGCGCGACTTCGCACCAGTGTCGCTGCTCGGATCGGGCTCCTATTTCCTGGTCACCCATCCCTCGCTGCCGGTGAAGTCGTTCAATGAACTGATCGCCTTCGCGCGCGCGCGCCCGGGACAACTCAACGTCGGCTCGGCCGGCGCAGGCTCCTACCTGTGGATCGAGATGCTGATGGATCTCACCGGCACGAAGATGGCCCACATCGTCTACAAGGGCACGCCGCAGGTCGCGACCGCCGTGCTCGGCGGCGAGATCGCGCTGGGCGCGGTCACCACCGTCGTCGCCTCGCAGCAGGTGAAGTCGGGCCGGCTGCGTGGCCAGGTGGTCAGCAGCCCGCAGCGCTCGTCGATGTCGCCGGAGGTACCCACCGTGGTCGAGGCCGGTTACCGGGAACTCGAGGCAACAACCTGGTACGGCCTGCTGGTGCCGGCCGCGACGCCGAAGGAGATCGTCAACCGCCTGCATGCGGAAGCGGTGAAGGCAATGAAGCTGCCCGAGGTGCGCGAGCGGTTCGAAAACCTCGACATCCGGGCGATCGGATCCTCCCCCGCCGAGTTCGGCACGTTCATCCGCAACGAGGTCACGCGCTGGGCCAGGGTCGTCAAGCAGTCCGGCGCGAAACCGATGTGACGTCTCTGACGTAGACTCCGCCCGTCCCCGGACACCAGGATTCCCGGCGCGGTGCGGGCCCTGTCGCTCGAATCGTGATCCGGCCCCCGCAGAACAACAGGAGGTCACGATGGCCATTCGAGTCTTTGCCAGCAACAGCGTGCGCGGGGTCACCGAAGCACTGCTGCCCTCGTTCAGATCGCCCGGCGCAGAGCCGGTCGAGGTCGTGTTCGATGCGGCGAAGGCGCTCCTGCGGCGCATCGCGGCCGGCGAGCCTGCCGACGTCGCGCTGCTTGGCACGCCCACGCTCGAAGATCTGGCCGCGCAGGGCCTGATCGACCGCTCGAGCATGCGCCCGCTGGCCAGCTCAGGCGTCGGTGTCGGCGTCAAGTCCGGGACGCCACACCCGAAGATCGACACGGTCGATGCGTTCAGGCAGATGCTGCTCGACGCCGAGTCGATCGCGCACACGACAGAAGGCGCCAGCGGCATGTATTTCTCCGGCCTGATCGACACCCTCGGCCTTGGCGCACAGGTGCGGCCGAAGACACGCACGCGTGCAGGCGGGCTGGTCGGGGAAGTGCTGGTCGCCGGCGGTGCGCAGGTCGGCATCCAGCAGATCTCGGAGCTGCGCGCGGTGCCCGGCGTCGACGTGGTCGGTCCGCTGCCGGCCGGCGTGCAGAAGATCTTCGGCAACTCGGCCGGCGTGTTCGCCGGCTGCGCAAACCCGGGCGGCGGTGCCGCGCTGATCGCCTTCCTGACCTCGGCGGAGGCCGCGCCCGTCTACGAAGCGCACGGGCTCACGGCAGGACAGGAGGACAAGGCATGACAGATACGGCATTCGAGGGCTTTCGCGACTGGGTCGGACGCCAGCGCGAGGAACACGACACGGTCACCGAATGGCCGGTGAAGGCGATGCATGCCACGCTGGACCGGGACACGGCCGCACCGGCGCAGGGCGATGAACTGCCACCGGCGTGGCATTGGCTCTACTTCCTCGATGCATGCCGGGCAGCCCGGATCGCGCGCGACGGACACCCGGAACGCGGCGATTTCCTGCCGCCGGTACCGTTGCCGCGCCGGATGTGGGCTGGCGGACGCATGGAATGGCTGGCCCCGCTGCGCATCGGCGACCGCGCGAGCCGCATGTCGGAGATCGTGTCGGTCGAGCCCAAGAGCGGGCGCACCGGCACCCTGGTGTTCGTCACCGTGCGCCATACGATTTCAAACGCAGCCGGCATCGCGATCGTCGAGGAGCATGACATCGTGTACAGGGAGGCAGCACGGCCCGGAGATCCGGTCCCGGCAGCCCGGCCCGGCCCGGCGAACCCGCACTGGTCGAGCACGCGGGTGCCCGACGAGGTCATGCTCTTCCGCTACTCGGCGCTCACGTTCAACAGCCATCGCATCCATTACGACACGCCCTATGCGACCGCGACCGAAGGCTATGCGGGGCTGGTCGTGCATGGTCCGCTGCAGGCGACCTTGCTGCTCGACCTCGCCCATGCGCATGCGGCGCCCGGACTGAGACTGTCGCGCTTCGAATACCGCGCACTGGCGCCCACGTTCGGTGGCCAGACGCTGTCGATCAACGGCATCCCGGCAGCCGACGCGCGTTCGGCCCAGGTCTGGGCGGCCGGGCCGGCGGGCGGACAGACGATGGCAGGCACCGCAACCTACGGCTGACCGGACGGGCCGCGGTTTCGAAGGTATTGCCGTCGGTTTCGGATGTAACCGTTTGAAACGAAGCCGATCTCGCGCATAATGAAGGTTGGTTTCTGCGGTGTGTCATGCGTATAACGTCGCTCAAGTCAGACGCCGCCGGAGCCGTTAGTACCCTCGCAGGGCCCGCCGGCCCGTGCGCGCCATGCATGCCCCCGACGATCGCCAACCAGTCTCCCCGACCGTGCCATCCACGCAGTCCCCTCCGGCTGCTCCCGCCCAGCCTGTCCGGCCCGCTTCGGCGATCGCCGCGACACCGCTCGGCCAGCGGGTTACGCTGGATGCGGTCGCGGCCGACCTGCTGGCCGATGAGATCATCGACGCCGAGCAGGCGGAGCGGCTGACCCGGGGCGGCCGGTTCAGCAAGTCCGAACTGCATCCGCTCTCGATCGTCGCCGACCAGAAGTGGAAGGATTCCCGCCCCGGGCGCAAGCTGCTCGGGCTGGACAACCTGACCGAGTGGTTCGCCGGCAAGGCTGGCCTGCCCTACCTGAAGATCGATCCGTTCAAGATCGACTTCGCAGGCGTGACGCAGGTGATGTCCAACGCGTACGCGACCCGATTCCGCATCCTGCCGGTGGCGGTGACGCAGCGCGACGTGACGCTGGCGGTCTGCGAGCCGTTCATCCAGGAATGGGAGTCCGAACTCAGGCACATCCTGAAGCGCGACGTGAAGCGGGTGATCGCAAGCCCGGTCGAGATCAGCCAGTACCTGGTCGAGTTCTACACGATCGCCAAGTCGGTCAAGGGCGCCTCCGCCGCGCAGGGCGGCGCGATGTCCGATCTCGCCAACTTCGAACAACTGGTACAGCTCGGCAAGAAGGGTTCCCTCGACGCCAACGACGCGCATGTCGTGTCGCTCACCGACTGGCTGATGCACTACGCGTTCGAACAGCGCGCGAGCGACATCCACCTCGAACCACGGCGCGAGGTGAGCAACATCCGCTTCCGGATCGACGGCGTGATGCACCAGGTGTACCAGGTGCCCACCCCGGTGCTGGCCGCGATGACCAGCCGGATAAAGGTACTCGGCAGGATGGATGTCGTCGAGAAACGGCGCCCACAGGATGGCCGCATCAAGACCGTGGCGCCCGACGGCCAGGAGATCGAACTGCGCCTGTCGACCATGCCCACCGCGTTCGGCGAAAAGCTGGTCATGCGGATCTTCGATCCCGAGGTGCTGCTGCGCGACTACAAGGACCTCGGCTTCTCGGACGACGAC
>CAMDXD010000392.1 GCA_945877995.1 Bordetella parapertussis | reverse complement strand
TGGCCGCCGGCGAATGCGGCGACCTGCTCGCCGGGGTGGAAGCGGGCATCATCTACTGGGAGAACATCCCGACGCTGGGCGACGTAATCATCGGACGCCGCCAGGGGCGCACCTCGCCGGAACAGGTGACGCTTTACGAATCGCACGGCATGGCGCTGCAGGACCTGTATACGGGGCGCCGGGTACTCGAACTCGCAGCCGCGAACGGAATCGGCACGGAACTGCCGATCGGCTGAACTGCATCTGGAGGACTCATGACAGACGAAAAACTCACGATCGGATTCATCGGCCTCGGCAACATGGGCAGGCCGATGACCACCCGCCTGTCGGGCGCAGGCCACCGGCTGCTGCTTCTGGACATCGACAGCACGCTCACCGAATCGCTGGCGCATGAACTCGGGCAGCAGGCAGCCGGCTCGCCCGAGGCGCTCGGCGCCGCCTGCGACGTCGTGATCACGATGCTGCCCGACGGCAGGACGGTGCAGCGGGTGCTGCTCGGCGAAGCCGGCGACGGCACCGGCGGGGTCGCAGGTTCGCTGAAGAAGGGGTCGACCGTGATCGACATGAGTTCGTCCTCGCCGGTGGGGACACGCGAACTGGGCGAGCGGCTGGCGAAGATGGACCTGCGCTTCATCGACGCGCCGGTGTCGGGCGGCGTGCGCCGTGCGGTGGACGGCACACTGGCGATCATGGTCGGCGGCGATGCCGAGGCGATCGAGGCGATGCGAACGGTGTTCGCGCCGATGGGCAAGCCGCTGGTGGCGGGCGGCCTCGGGGCAGGCCACGCGATCAAGGCGCTGAACAACTACGTATCCGCCGCCGGCCTGCTTGCGGCATGCGAGGCCGTGCGCGCGGGCTCGCGTTTCGGGCTGGACCCCGCGACGATGGTCGACATCATCAACGCCTCGACCGGCGTGAACAACAGCACACTGGTCAAGATGAAGCCGTTCGTGCTTTCCGGCACGTATGCCGACGGTTTCGGTCTCGCGCTGATGGCCAAGGACCTGCGCACCGCGCTCGAGGTGGCGCAAGCCACCGGCATGCAGACCGCGCTCGCCGAGACGGTGGTACGTGTATGGAACGAGGCTGAGCAGAAGCTCGGTGCGACGAAGGATACCTCCGTCCACCATACCGCGATCGACCGCTACCTCGGCCTGCTCGAGGGCGACTGACGCGTGCTCAGCCCATCGCTTTCATGATCGCGTAGAGCGCATCCTGCGCCTCGAAGCCGATGCCCGGGCGATCGGGCAGGCGCAACCAGCCGGCCTCGACCTTCGCATCATCGGCGAAGCCGGCGAACGCACCGAACACCCCGGGATAGGCTTCGCAGCCACCCAGCCCGAAACCGCCGACGATATGCAGCGTCATCTGGTTGCCGCCGTGCGGGAACACCCTGCTGCGGTCCCAGCCGTGCCGCTCCATCATCTCGAGCGTGCGCGCGAACTGCACGATGCCATAGCTCTGCGGCACGTCGATCTGGATGAAGTCGCGCGCCGGCTGCAGCCCGCCGAAGCGGATCAGGTTCTCGATATCCTGGGTGGAGAAGAGGTTTTCGCCCGTGCCGATCGCCGCGCCGTAGGTGCCGGAGAACTCGGACAGCAGCGCGTAATCGAGCGGATCGGTCGGCTCCTCGAACCACTTGAGCTGGTAGCGGCCGAACGCCTTGGCATAGGCGAGGGAGCGGGCCCGGTCGAAGCCGGCGTTGGCATCGACCGCGAGCCGCTTCGAATCGCCGACCAGTTCCAGCGCCGCCTCGACCCTGCGGATGTCTTCTTCGAGCGTGGCACCGCCGACCTTGATCTTCATCACGTCGTAGCCCTGGCCGAACTTCATCCGGATCTCGTCCAGCAGTTCGGGGATACCCTTGCCGGGCTCGTACCAGCCGCCGCCGACGTAGCACGGAATCTTCTCCAGCCGGGTGCCACCGCTGTAGCGCTCGGAAAGCACCCGGTGCAGCGGCTTGCATTCGATCTTGGCGACGGCATCCCAGACCGCGACTTCGATGGTGCCGATCGCGACCGACCGTTCGGTATGGCCACCGGGCTTCTCGCGCCGCATCATCGCGGCGAGTACTTTCCCTGGATCGATGTTGCCGCCAGAGGCGTCGAGCAGCGACTCGGGGGCCGCCTTCAGGATGCGCGGTATGAACCGGTCACGCATCTGTGCTCCGCACGCGTAGCGGCCGGTGGAGTTGAAGGAATAGCCGACCACCGGCCGGCCGTCGCGCACCTGGTCGGTGTACACGGCGACCACCGAGGTGGTCATCTCGCTGAAGTCGAACACCGCGTTTCGAAGGCTGGAGTTGAGCGGTACGGCAACTTCTCGGATGTCGGTGATGCGCATGGCAGTCGTTCCGTACAGGGTTGGCGGGTCTAGCAGTCGCCGAGGACCGGCCTGGTGCCGACCGAGGCGCGCCGCTGGCGGCGCATCTCGAACAGGCAGACCGCAGCCGCAGCGGCGACGTTAAGGGATTCAACGTCGGGTGCCTGGTCGATCGCCAACAGCGCGCCGCACTGGGCGATCGCGGCCTCGACCGGTGCGCCCAGCCCGGCGCCCTCGTGGCCGAACACCCAGGCGCAGCGCGGCTGCAGGTCGATCGCCTCGAGCGTGACCATCGCATGCGACGAGGTGCCGTAGGCCGGCACCCCCAGCGAGCGGCAGGTATGTGCAAGATCGTCGACGCTGGCGAGGTTGAGCAGCGCATGTGCACCCATCGCGGCGCGCATCACCTTCGGCGACCAGAATGCCGCGGTACCGGGTCCGGCCACCACGTGGCCTACACCAGCGGCGGCGCAGGTGCGCAGGATCGCACCGACATTGCCAGGGTCCTGGATGCGGTCGAGCAGCACCACATCCTGCCCGCGCATCGCATCGAGGTCGCCATCGCGCGGCATGATCTCGGCCACCAGCCTGGACGGCGAGTCGAGGACCGACAACTGGTCCAGCAGCGAGGCCGGAAACGCGAGTATCTCGATGTGACGGGCGCGCGCATCGTCGAGTACACGGGTCACGCCGGGCCAGCGCGCCGGCAGCTCGATCGCGGCCACATCAACCGCCAGGGTAGCCACCGGATGGTCACGTTCGAGCCACGCCCCGATCAGGTGATCGCCTTCGAGCAGCGTCCGGTTGGAACGGGTGCGCTCGCGCGGTTCGGTCGCCAGCCGACGCAATCGCTGGAACGTCGGGTTCGCCCGCGACGTGATCTGGATGACATCACTCATCGGCCGATGATAGCAACCGGCATGGGCTGCGTGCGCTCCCGGCCGGCATCCGCACCGGCGATGCCGGCCGTACCACGGCCACGCGCCTATACTCGGCCAACGAATGACACGCCCACAGCCAGCCACCCGGCCTGCGGGCTGGCCCGTTTCAACCCCAGGAGACATACGCATGACGATCTCGATGTACGCCGCCTCGGTGCCCGTGTTCAATCACAACCTCGCCAACCTCGCCGCGATCCTCGACAAGGCAGCCGCGCACTGCGCCGCCAGCAACATCACCGAACCGGCGATATTGCAGGCCCGGCTGTTCCCCGACATGTTCACCTTCACCAGGCAGGTTCAGGTCGCAGCCGACTTCGCGAAAGCCGGCATCGGCCGCCTCGCCGGCGCCGAGCCGCCGAAGTTCGACGACACCGAGCAGTCGTTCGCAGACCTGAAGGCCCGCGTCGAGAAGACCATCGCCTACATCGACACCTTCACTGCCGCGCAGATCGACGGCAGCGAGGAACGGCAGGTGTCGTACATGATGGGCAAGTATCCGATCGACATGAAAGGCCAGGCCTACCTGCTCGGCTTCATCCTGCCGAACTTCTACTTCCACTACACGACCGCGTACAACCTGCTGCGGCACGGCGGGCTGGCGATCGGCAAGGGCGACTTCATCGGGCGGGGGTGAGCGGCGCTTTGCCGGCTTGACCCTGGGCGGGCGGGCTGGGGTGGGGTTCCCCCTGGCCGGCTGCGCACGTACTGCCCGGCCGGCACGCGCCTTGGGGGTGGAGGAGGAATGTGGCGGCATCGCGGGCATGCCGAGACGACAGCCTCCCGTCGCTCAGGGCACCCAGCCAACGCACCGGAAATCGCTGGCCCGG
>CAMDXD010000391.1 GCA_945877995.1 Bordetella parapertussis | reverse complement strand
TATGCGGTTGACCAGGCTCTGCATCGGCACGATGAAGTACACGTTCGACAGGCCGAGCAGCGCCGCCGAGATCAAGAGCCCGATCATGTTGGGCATCAGTACCGGCACCAGCAGCCCGCCGATGACGCCGACGCTGCCCCAGGCGATCGGCGGCAGGTAGCCGACGCGGTCGAGCAACCGTCCGGAGGCGACCGAGAGCAGCGTCGGAAACAGCGCATACATCCCGATCAGGATGCCGATCGTCGCCGAGCCCGCGCCGAGTTCGAGCGCGTACAGGGAAACCACCACGGTGCTGCCCTTGAGTGCAATGATGCATAGCACGGGCAAGCCGATCGTCAGATACAACACCATCCGGGTCGATGCCTCCCTGGCATCGAAACTTCCACTGCGCGCTCGGCAATCGCGTCTGTCGTAACGCTGATTCTAACCGATCGGCCCTGCGCCGCGAAGGCCGCCGCAGGACCCCGTCCCGGGCCGCAAGCGCATGCCCGGCCAGGCCTGGCCACGCGAATGCGCTACTTCTTCGCTGGGGTCGCCGCCGGGGCCACTGCATTCATGTATTTCTCGATCTGGGCGGCCGGGATCATGCCCGACAGCACCGCCCCGTCGGCGAACACCAGCGTCGGGGTCACGGTGAATCCGAGCTTGTCGGACAGCTTGACGACCTGGTCAAGCGGATTGCGGCAGGTCGGTTTCGAGACCGGGGCGACCTGCCTCAGCATCCATTCGTCCCAAGCGCGGCGCCGGTCGCTCGAGCACCAGATCTCGAGCGCGCGATTGCGTGAGCCGGGCCTCATCTGGTCGACCGGGGTGAGGAAGGTGTAGGTCGTGACGTTGGTGACCTTCTGCAGTTCCTGTTCGAGCTGGCTGCAGAACGGACAGAGCGGGTCCGAGAACACATACAGGGTCCGCTTGCCGTCGCCCTTGACGGTCCGGATCGCGGCGTCGAGCGGCAGCAGCTTCACGTCGATCGCGGTGAGCTGACGCAGGCGCTGGTCGGTGAGGTTGCGGTTGGTCGCCGACTCGATGATCTGGCCGATGATGAGGTAATTCAGCCCCTCGTCAGCATAGAAGAGGCGATTGCCGAACGCGACCTCGTACACGCCGGGCAGCGGGGTCCGGCGTATCTCGCGCACGCGTTCGCCGGGCATCTTCGCCTCGATCAGCTTGCGCAGGTTGTCTTCCGGTGTCTGCGCGGCAGCGACGCCGGAACCGCCCGCCAGCGCCAGCAGGATGGCCAGTATGGATGCAGCCAGTGCCGCAGGAAATCGGTTCACGGTGTACCCCTCATCTCGAAAACATCCATGGTGCAATAGCGGGCCGGGGTGGAACCGGCTTGAGCGGCGCACGCGCGCCCGTTGGCCCTGCTCAGGCTTCGCCCCGGTAGGTGGCGATCCGCTGCTTGAGGCCGGGCCTGGCGACCGAGCGCACCAGGTCTGCGAGGTCGCCGTCTGCATCCCGTGCTGCGGTATTGCGCAGCACCAGCGCAACCGAGGCGGCATCCAGCCGTGCGAAACGGCCGTTGATCGCGTCCACCTCGGCCGCGAATCCGTCCGCCGACTCGACGATCGCGGTCAGCAGCCCGATCGTCAGCGCCTGCGCGCTGTCGACCACCTGGCCGGACAGGAGGATACCGCGCGCGGCCTGCTGCCCGATCAGGGCGGCAAGTGCACGCGTGCCGAGCGCGAGACCAAACTGGAAGCCGGGAAAACGGAATCGCGCGGACGGCACGCCCGCGCGGAATGTGCAGGCGGCGGCCAGGTCGGCCCCTGCGCCGAACGCACCGCCCTGCACGCAGGCAAGGGTCACGCAGGGCATCGCGCGCAACTTCTGCAGCATCTGCTCGATCGCGACGAAGCGCCAGAGCAGATCGCCGTCACCGAGCGTTTCGTAGCCGTTGAAGTCGAAACCGGCGCAGAAATTGCGGCCGCTGCCCTCGAGCACCAGCAGCCGCGGCGGGTCGGCGGCGACGGCGTCGAGCGCCGAGCCTATGGCATCGACCATCTCAGCATCGAGCGCGTTCGCCTTGTCGGCGCGGTCGAGGCGCAGCGTACATACCCCCGCTTCGGCCTGCGCAAGCAGCGTCACCCGAGCCATTCGCGCTCCACTTCCTCGTTGTGTTCGCCGAGGGCCGGAGGCCGCCGGTACACACGGAAATCGAAGCCGGCGACCTGCACCGGGAAGCCGACCGTGCGCGTCTGCCGGCCGTTGGGCAAGGTCATCGGATGCACCAGCCCGAGGTGCGCCACCTGCGGATCGTCGAGGATCTCCGCATAGTCGTTGATCGGCGCGTACGGCACGCCCCGCCGGTCGAACTCGGCGAGCCAGTGCGCCACCGGCTTCGACCCGAACACCGGCTGCAGCAGGTCGAACAGTTCGGCCTGGTTGCGGGCACGTTGCTCCTGCGTGGTGAAACGCAGGTCGTCCTTCAGGGCGTCGAGACCGACCGCCTCGCATACCGAATGCCACAGCTTGTCGTTGCCCGCGGCGATCACGAACGGCGCGTCCGACGCATGGAATGCGCGATACGGCGCATTGCGCGGATGCGCCGAGCCGAGCGGCTGCGGAATCCGGCCGGTACCGAAGAACTCGCTGGTCTGCAGTTGCGCGATGCCGAGCAGCCCGCCCAGCATCGAGCAGTCGACCCGGGTGCCATGCCCGCTCGTGCGCGCAGCCATCACCGCCGCCAGCGTCGTGTAGGCGGCATAGAGGCCGGCGACGAAATCGCCGACCGGCACACCGGCCTTGACCGCAGCACCGCCCGGCTCGCCGGTGACGCTCATCAGGCCGCTGACCGCCTGGATCGTCACGTCGAAGGCGCCGCGTCCAGCATACGGCCCGGTCTGTCCGTAGCCAGTGAGCGATGTGTAGACAAGCTTCGGGTTCTGCGCACGCAGCGCATCGTAGCCGAGCCCCAGTCGGTCGAGCACTCCGGGCCGGAAGTTCTCGACGATGACGTCTGCAACCGCCGCCAGCCGACGCAGCCCGGCAACGGCCGCAGCGTCCTTGAGGTCGACCGCGATGCTGCGCTTGTTCCGGTTGACCGATGCGAAGTTCTCGGAATAGCGGCCAGCCGATGCATCCGGCCCCTCGCTCATCGGCGGCCAGCGACGCATGTCGTCGCCGCCGTCCGGCTTCTCGACTTTCACCACGTCGGCGCCGAGGTCAGCCAGCAGCATCGCGCAGAACGGGCCGGCGGCGATCTGGCCGAACTCGAGCACACGGATGCCCGACAGCGGGCTAGGATGCCCGGCCGCCGGACCGGCGCCGGGTGAATCGGCGGGACCGTCGTTCATGCGTGGTGAGCAGCGGGTTGGATCGGAGTGCGGAGCATGCCGGAGTTTAGTGGATTGCCGCACCGATGGTATCGTGCGCGCAACGAGGAGAATTCCATGGTTCGATACCTCAGCGAAGCCGACATCCGGTCGGTGCTGACGATGCCGGTGGCGATCGAGCGCGTCGAACAGGCGTTCATCGATCGCGCGAACGGCAAGGCGTTCGATATTCCCCGCCGGCGCACACGACAGCCCGGTGGGCACCTGCATATCGTGCAGGGCGCGGCACCGGAGATCAACACGATCGGCTACAAGGCCTACTACGTCCGGCCCGATCGCTCACGCACGTTCCTTGTGCACCTGATCAACCATGCGCAGGGCAACCTCGAGGCGATCCTCGAAGCGAACTGGATGGGCCAGATGCGAACCGGCGCGGCAACCGGCGTGGCCGCCAGGCACCTGTCGCGCCCGGACGCGTCCGTGGTCGGGCTGTTCGGCTCGGGCCGGCATGCCGTGACCCAGCTCGAAGCGATCTGCTCGGTGCGCGACATCCGTGAGGTGAAGGTGTTCGGCCGCAACGCGGACCGGGTGAAGGCGTTCTGCGAAGAACTGTCGGCGAAAGTCGGCACCACCGTGCGGCCGGCCACCTCGCGCGAAGAGACCGTGCGCGGCTCCGATATCCTCGTGACCATGACCCGTTCGGACGAGCCGCTGTTCGACGGACGCTGGCTCGAGCCGGGCCAGTTCATCTCGGCGACCGGCGCCAATGCACTGAATCGGCGCGAGATCGACCTCGCCAGCGTCAAGCGCGCGGACCTGATCGTGG
>CAMDXD010000390.1 GCA_945877995.1 Bordetella parapertussis | reverse complement strand
GAAGGGCTGGCGATGCGCGGGGTGTGGCTGGCCGCCTGCCTGATCGCCGCTGGCGCGCGTCCTGCCTGGGCGGCATCGGCCGCCGCTGCGGTGCCGGCGGCGCCCGCTGCTGCGCTGGCCGGGGCGGCAGTGTGTCCTGCATTGCTCGATCACGCTTTTCCCGAACTGGTCAGCGGCAAGCCGGTGTCCCTTTGCCAGTACCGCGGCAAGGTGCTGATGGTGGTCAATACCGCCAGCGAATGCGGCTTCACCCCGCAGTACGAGCAGCTCGAGGCGCTGCACCGGCGCCTGGCGCCGCGGGGGCTGGTGATCGTCGGGTTCCCGTCGAATGATTTCGGCCAGCAGGAACGCAGCAGCAACAAGGCGATCGCCGATTTCTGCAAGCTGAACTACGGAGTTTCGTTCCCGATGTTCGAACGCACCGAGGTCGTCGGACCGCGTGCGAATCCGTTCCATGTCCAGCTCGCCCGGCGCAGCGGCGCCGCGCCGGGCTGGAACTTCCACAAGTACGTGGTCGATCGCAGCGGCAACCGGGTCCAGAGCTTCACGACGACGATACGTCCGGATGACCCGAAGCTGGTGCGCGAACTCGAACGGATGCTCGCGGAGCCATACCGCCCGGGTGCGTGATGCGTGCCACGTGATGCGTGCCGGTTGAACCGGGCATCCGCCGAGGCTACCCTAGGCGTTCCTGTTCCAGCCTTTTCCACCAAGGAGCTTCGATGGATACCGTGTCCCCGCCTGCCTACCCTCCGCTCTGTCTGTACATTGATGGCAAGTTCATCGGTGCCGACGGTCGGGTCGAACAGGACGTGACCAACCCGGCGACCGGCGCGGTGATCGGCCGGCTGCCGCATGCGTCGCGCGAGGACCTCGACGCTGCGCTCGTTGCTGCCGACCGTGCGTTCCAGTCATGGAAGAAGAGCTCACCGGTCGAGCGCTCGAAGATCCTGCGTCGCGCGGCGGAGCTGTTCCGCGAGCGCGCGCCCGAGATGGCGCACGGCATCACGCTCGACATGGGCAAACCGTATGCCGAGGCGATGGCGGAGGTGATGGGTGGCGCTGAACACTGCGAATGGCACGCCGAGGAATGCCGCCGGATCTATGGCCGTGTCATCCCGCCGCGCGTCGATGGCGTGCGGCAACTGGTGCTGCGCGAGCCGATCGGGGTCTGCGCTGCGTTCACGCCGTGGAACTTTCCGTTCAACCAGGCGATCCGCAAGGTGGTTGCAGCCATCGGCGCCGGCTGCACGCTGGTGCTCAAGGGACCCGAGGACGCACCCAGCGCGATCGTGATCATCGCGCAGGTGTTCGCCGATGCAGGCCTGCCAGCGGGATGCCTGAACATCGTGTGGGGTGTCCCGGCAGAGGTATCCGACTACCTGATCCGTTCGCCCATCGTGCGCAAGATCTCGTTCACCGGGTCGGTACCCGTCGGCAAGCAACTCGCCGCCCTGGCCGGTTCGCTGATGAAGCGCTGCACGATGGAACTGGGCGGACATTCCCCGGCCATCGTGTTCGAGGACGCAGATGTCGACCGCGCCGCGGAACTGCTCGCGAACATGAAGTACCGAAACGCCGGCCAGGTGTGCGTGTCGCCATCGCGCATGTTCGTGCACGAGCAGGCCTACGACCGCTTCGTCGAGAAGTTCGTGGCGGTGGCCTCGTCGCTCAAGGTGGGCAGCGGGCTCGACAAGGACACCCGGATGGGGCCGCTCGCCCATCAGCGCCGGGTCCCCACGATGGAAAGTTTCGTCGACGATGCCGACCGGCGTGGCGGCAAGGTGCTGGTCGGCGGCTCGAAGATCGATGGTGCCGGCAACTTCTTCTCGCCGACGGTGATCATCGACGTGCCGGACGACTCGAAGCTCATGACGCAGGAGCCGTTCGGGCCGATCGCGCCGATCGTGCGCTTCAGCGACTTCGACGAGGTCGTGCGCAGGGCCAACAGCCTGCCCTACGGCCTGGCTTCGTATGCATTCACCCGCTCGTCGCGCAACGCAACCGCGATCTCAAATGCGATCGAGGCCGGCATGGTGAACATCAATCATTTCGGCATCGCGTTGTCCGAGACGCCGTTCGGCGGCGTGAAGGACAGCGGTTACGGCAGCGAGGGTGGCGTCGAGACGTTCGACGGCTACCTGGTCACGAAGTTCGTCACCCAGCTGAACTGAAGGCCTGCCTTGAACATCGCCATCCTCGACGATTTCCTCGGCGTGGTGCAGTCGCTCGACGTCTATCGCAAGCTCGATGGGCACCGGGTGACGGTGTTCCGGGATCCGCTGACCGATGTCGATGAACTCGGGCGGCGCCTCGCCGGGTTCGATGCGCTGGTGCTGTCGCGCGAGCGCACGAAGATCACGGCGAACCTGCTCGACCGCCTGCCGAACCTGCGCATCATCAGCCAGACTGGCGTCATTCCGCACATCGACGTGCCGGCCTGTACCCGGCGCGGCGTGGTGGTGTGCTCGACGCGGACCGGGCCGTCGTACACCACGGCGGAACTCACCTGGGGATTGATCCTGTCCTCGATGCGCCATATCCCGCAGGAAGCGGTGGCGCTGCGCGAGGGGCGCTGGCAGACGCGCTTCGGGCGAGGGCTGCGCGGGCTGACGCTCGGCGTCTTCGGCTACGGCTGGATCGGTGCGCTGGTCGCATCCTACGGACGTGCCTTCGACATGAAGGTGCAGGTGTGGGGGCGCGAAGGCAGCCTGGCACGTGCGCGCGCGGCGGGCTACGACACGGCGCCCGACCAGCGCACGTTCTTCGAGACTTCCGACATCGTGACCCTGCACCTTAGGATGCTGGCCGAGACCGACGGCATCGTCACGGCGGCCGACCTGGCCACCATGAAGCCCGACGCCCTGTTCGTCAACACCAGCCGTGCGGCGCTGGTGGAGAAGGGTGCGCTGCTCGCAGCCCTGCGTGCCGGGCGGCCCGGGCATGCGGCGGTCGACGTGTACGACGAGGAACCCGTGGTAGGTGCCCTCGACCCACTGGTGTCGATGGACAACGTGGTCTGTTCGCCCCACGTCGGCTACGTCACCCGCGACCGCTTCGAGATCATGTTCGACTCCGCATTCGAGCAGGTCGATGCGTTCGCCCGTGGCGAGCCGGTCAACGTGGTGAACCCTGAAGCACTCGGCCGCTGACGCCGGGACGCGGCCGTATCCTGAATACAGTCCTTTACCGAACGCCAGGACGACTATGAAACTGCTGGTAGCAAACCCGAACACATCCGACGTGGTGCTCGACGTGATCCTGGCCTCGGCACGCCGGCGCGCGCTGCCCGGCACCACCATCACCGGCCTGTCCTCGCCCAACGGCACGCGCAGCATCGATTGCGCCTATGGCGATTACATGAGTGCGCCGCACATGATCGAAGCGGTGCGTCGCCGCGTGGCCGAGGACCGTCCGGATGCCGTCGTGCTCGCGGGCTTCGGCAATGTCGGCATCTATGCGCTTAAGGAACTGCTCGACATGCCGGTCGTGTCGATCTCCGAGGCCAGCATGGCGATGGCCTGCCTTCTCGGCCACCGCTTCAGCACCCTGACGATGCTCGAGCAGTTCATTCCCTACCAGCAGGACCTGGTCCGGCTCTACGGCTTCGAATCCAAGTGCGCATCGGTGCGCGCGATCAACATCAACGTCGAGGAGGCTGCGACCGATCGCGAGCGGGCGCTGCGCGACCTGTCCGTTCAGGTGAAGGAACTGGTCAGCCGCGACCAGGCCGAGGTGGTCATCCTCGCGTGCGCCGGCCTGTGCGGCTACGACGAGGCGCTGTCCGAACTCTCCGGCGTGCCGGTGATCGATCCGGTCGTGGCGGGCGTGAAGATGGCTGAAGCCTTCGTCGGCATGGGCATCAGCCATTCGAAGGTGCGCAAGTTCCGGGCGCCGCCACAGCCGATCGCGGCCTACGGCAGCGAGGTGCTGGCGCCGGGCCTGGCGGGGGTCACTCCCCTTCGCGGGTAATCCGCGCCTGCAGTGCCGGGCCCAGGCCCCGCGCGGGCTTGGCCGGCGGGCGGGCAAAGCTGCCCGCCGAGGGCACCGCCGTATGCAATCCGACCAGGGCCTCGGCGAGCCGTACGGCACAACTGACGCCGTCGATCACCGGCACCGGGAGTAGATG
>CAMDXD010000389.1 GCA_945877995.1 Bordetella parapertussis | reverse complement strand
GCGCGCGGCGCCGATCAGTGCGTAGCCGCCATCCTCGGTCGGCAGCAGCACGATGTCCGAGGCGGGGGTGGATGCCCCGTGCGGGCCGGGCGCGGGATCGATCGCATCGAAGGCGGCCGCCAGCGCATCGGCCGTGATCGACAGGCAGTCGGTGCCGACCAGTACCGGCCGGCCCTGCCGCCCGAGCGCGTCGTCCAGCGCGCCGTACATCCGTTGGCCGAGGTCTTCGCCCTGCTGAGTGCGCAGTAGCAGCCGATGATGGCGTGCACACCGGTCGAAGAACGGGTGTGCCGTATCCGGCGCACACCAGAGTTCGACGCGGGGGTTGCCCAGTCTGGGCAGGGCCTCGGTTACCAGGCCAAGCAGCCGCAGCACCAGCCGTGCATGCAGTCCGGAAGCGCCCGCCTCGCCGAGCACCGGCGCGAGGCGGGTCTTGCACTGGCCAGGGACCGGCGCGCGTGCGAACACCTGCAGCACCCGTGTCATCTTGACGGGCCGTAGTAGCGCCGGTGCAGATCGGCCGGCGGTGCGCCGCGCCAGTATGCGAAGCGCAGCCGCCACATGAGCAGGATGGTGCGCCAGACGCCGTCGCGCTCCCAGCGCCTGCCAGAGGTGACGACGCAAGCGGCGAGGCAGGCGGGACGACCGATCCGGCGCAGTCGCGCCGACAGTTCGATGTCCTCCATCAGGGGCTGCGCCGGGAAGCCGCCAGCCTGCCCGAATGCGGCGCGCGACATGAACATCGCCTGGTCGCCGGTGGCGATGCCGGTGATGCGCGAACGCAGGTTCATCATCGCCGCGACCACGCGCAGCATGGGATGACGGCCTTCTATCTGCACGTCGAAACGGCCCCATGCGCGCGTGTGCAGCGCCTGCGCGATCAGACGGTCGGCACCTTCGGGCAGGCGGGTATCGGCATGCAGGAACAGCAACGAGCCGCCGTGCGCGGCCGTCGCGCCGGCATTCATCTGTGCCGCGCGCGAGCGCGGCGCACCGATCACTCTTGCGCCACGGGCGCGGGCGCGATCGGCCGTGCCATCGCGGCTGCCGCCGTCGACTACGATCAGTTCCCCGCCGCTTGCGACCAGGGGTGCAAGGGCATCGATCGCGGCGGCGATGCGCTCGCCTTCATCGAGCACCGGCATCACGATCGACAGCGCGGGAGCAGCCATCGCGTGCGGCGCTCAGCGCGCGAGCGCAGGTTTCGCGGCCAGGCCAGCCATGGCCGAGGCCGGCGCCAGCGATCCGCCACAACTCGATCCCTGACCCGCCGTGCAGCCATAGCAATGGTTGCGAACTTCGATCGGCAGCCCGGCCAGGTCGCGGCCGACCAGATCGGACAGGTGCGCCCGCTGGCCGGTCGGGGTCGGCTGCGCGAGCGGCAGTCCGAGGCCCAGCATCTGGTTGAAGTCGCAGTCGTAGACGTATCCCTGCCAGTCGACGCTGACCAGCGTGCGGCACATCACGCCCTCGAGGTTATCGGGGCGATGCGCCGAGCGCAGCAGGTCGATGTACCCGTCGAAGGTACCCTTGGAAATCAGCGTGCTGCCGAAGCGCTGGATCGGCATGTTGGTCAGTGCATACAGCCGGTTGAACACGATGCCGTAGCGGGCGGCGAGCTCGTCCTTGTAGGCGGCTTCGAGCGGACCCTGCGCTGGCGGCAGCGAAGGTCCGAGCGGGTTGTAGACCAGGTTGAGTACCCGGCTGCTGCCCCCTCGGCCGTAGCCGAGGGCGTTCAGCCGGCGCAGTGCCTCGATGCTGCGCGCATGCACGCCCTTGCCGCGCTGCTGGTCGACGTTTTCCTCCAGGTAGCAGGGCAGGGACGCGGTGATCTCGACTGACTGCGCGGCGAGGAAGTCCGCGAGGTCTTCGTATCCCGGCTCGAGCAGGATCGTCAGGTTGCAGCGGTCGATCACCCTGACATCGCGTTCGCGCGCGGCGCACACCAGTTCGCGGAAGTGCGGATTCATCTCGGGCGCGCCGCCGGTCAGGTCCAGCGTCGAGATCGCGCATGCGTCGAGGAAGGCGATGACCTGGTCGACGGTCTCGCGGGTCATCAATTCGGTGCGGCTGGGGCTGGCTGCGACATGGCAGTGCAGGCACTGCTGGTTGCACAGATAGCCCAGGTTGACCTGCAGCGTATCAGGCACGCCACGTTGCAGCGCCGGGAAGTCCACGGGTTCTAGGCGGGGCAGTGTCGGATGCATCGTTCGGTTCCTGCGGGCAGAAGGATCAGGTGGCCACGTCGCGAATCGTACGGCCGCGCAGCTTGCGGATCAGCACCGGGACCAGTGCGAACACGCCGAGCAGTGCGAAGGCACCGAGCGTGGCCGGCGACACCAGTTGGGCTGTCGATTCGATACGCCCGAGCGACTGGCCCAGGTTAGCGAACACGAAAACTCCGGGCAGTATGCCGATCGCGGTCGCGGTGACGAAGGTGCGCACGCTCACGCTGGTGAAGGCCGGCGCCAGGTTTACCAGCCAGAACGGGAACAGCGGCACCAGCCTGAGGAACAACAGGTAGTTCAATGCATTGTCGCTGAAACCCTGGTTGATCCGTGCCGCCAGGCCTGGTGTCGCAGGCTCTCCGCCGCCGGCCGGTTCCGCCAGGGGCGGGGTTGCCGGGGGCGCCGCATCGAGTCCCAGCTTGCGCCGCGCGAACCCGGCGAACAGGTGGCGCGCCGCCAGGAAGGCGCAGGTCGCGCCCACGGTCGCGGCGACGACGATGATCGCTGCGCCCACCCAGCGGCCGAACAGCATCCCGACGGTCAGCGACAGCAGCACCCCGCCGGGCAGGCTGAGCGCGGTCGCTACCACGTACACGGTGAACGCGACCAACACGGCCGCAAGGTAGTGGCGCTGGGTCAGCGCCAGCAACTGGTCGCGGTTGTCCTTGATCGTGTCCAGAGACAGATACTGCGGCCCGCCCAGCGCGAAGAACGCACCGATGCCCCCCGCGAACAGCGCCAGCAGCAGCACCTTGAGCCAGGCATCGCCGCGCTTCATTGAGGCCCGCGCAGTCCGAACAGCCGGCGCATCCAGCGTTTCGCGGTCGGCGTCAGCGAAGCCTTGAGCCGCTGGTCGGCCACCCGTCGGTTGATCTGCGCGAACGTCGGGTAGACATGGATCACGCCCGAAATGTCGGATGCCTTCATCTTCTTCGCCATCGCCAGCGCGTACTCCGCGATCGCCTCGCCGGCGTGGGCGCCGACCAGGGTGGCGCCGAGCAGGCGGCCCTTGGGGTCGGTGAGGATGCGCGCGAAGCCGTCGGTCTCGCCTTCGGTACGTGCGCGGTCGAGGTCTGCGAAATCGAACCGGTAGCGCTCGAAGGCCAGGCCCTCGGCGGTCGCCTCGGTCACGGACAGGCCGACGCGGGCGATCTCGGGTTCTGTGAACGTGCACCAGGGCACCACGCGCGACTCGACCTTCGCCGGCAGGTGGAACAGCGCATTGCGCAGCACGATGCCCGCATGGTGCTCGGCGACATGGGTGAACTGCTGCCGTCCGGCGGCGTCGCCGGCGACGTAGATGTCGCGGTTCGTGGTGCGCAGCCGGTCGTCGTTCGTGATGCGCCCGTTGATGACTTCGACGCCGGCTTCGGCCAGGCCGAGCCCTTCGGTGTTGACCGCGCGCCCGGCCGCGACCAGCAGGTGCGTCGACTCGAGGCTGCCGCCGGTGCCGTCGGCCCGCTCGAAGCGGGTGACGATCCGGCCCGCGCTGCCCGATACCTCGACCGGGGTCGCGCCGAGTTCGAACGCGATGCCGTCTCGCGCCAGTGATGCCTGCACCACGGCCGCTGCATCGGCATCCTCGCGCATCAGCACTCGCGGCTCGCGGGCGACCACGGTGACCCGGGTGCCGAGCCGGACGAACGCCTGGGCGAGTTCGCAGCCGATCGGCCCGGCGCCGATCACCACCAGCGAGGGTACGTCTTCATCCAGCGAGAACACGGTTTCGTTGGTGAGGCAGGGCACTCGGTCGAGCCCGGGGATCGGCGGCAGCACCGGCCGCGACCCGGTGGCCAGCACGAACCGGCGGGCGGTGATCTTGCGTCCGCCAGCCTCGAAGGTGCGCGTGTCGATGAACGTGCCGCCTTCGAGCAGCACCTCGACTCCCAGCGAACGGAACCGCTCCGGGCTGTCG
>CAMDXD010000388.1 GCA_945877995.1 Bordetella parapertussis | reverse complement strand
CTCCCGAGGCTTATGCGGCCATTCTGAAGTCTGACGTCATCACTTACGCCCGTGCGGTCAAACTTTCCGGCGCCTCGACAGACTGATCAACAAGGCTTCCTGCATTTTTGCGCAGAAGTACATCGTGCAGCCGTCTGCCGTCCTTCAGGACCACGCCGAGCACGCACATCTGCTTTTCGGGATACAGGTGAGTGAAGCCTTCATCCTCCTGCAGGTCCACCCGCAGCATCAGGTCGCGGATGCGCGGATCGGCGACGGCAGCCTCGCCGGGGGTACTTCCCCAGCCTCGGTCAAGACATCCGGAGTGCAAAAGACTGGATGTTCGAAGACGCTTGAAGCCGGTCAATCCACGCGCACGTTGGCACCCTTTGCTACCCGTGCCCATTTCACCGCTTCGGCTTTGTAGAAGGCGGCGAACTCCTCGGGTGTATTGCCGACGACAATGCCGCCCATGTCGAGGACACGCGCCCTCATTTCCGGGGCCTTGAGCCCCGCGGCAAGGGTGGTGCTCATGAGTTCGACGATTTCACGAGGCACACCGGCTGGCATGACGATCCCTTGCCACGAACTCGCGTCGAACCCGTTGAGCCCAGCCTCGTCGATCGTGGGTACCTCTGGCAAGGGAGGGAAACGCACCCGGGTAGACACGCCGAGCGCGCGAAGCTTTCCCTCTCTGACGAAGGGCAGAGCGCCGACGGCGATGCTGAACGACGTTTCCACTCGGCCAGCCATCTGGTCGACCAGTGCCGCCATCGCGCCCTTGTAGGTCACGTTCACGATGTCGATCTTCGTCTGCTGCTTGAACATCTCCATCGTCAGTTGCGGTGTCACGCCGATCCCGGTCGAGGCGTAGTTGAGAGCGCCCGGCCGCTTCTGCGCGAACGCAATCAGTTCACGTGTCGTCTTCACCGGAAGCGACGGGTGGACGACCAGCAGCATCGGCAGGACCGCCAGAAGCGTGACGTGTGAAAAGTCCCGCGTTCCATCAAACGTTACGGTGGTCGAAACGCTTGGCGCGACCGCCTGTGCCCCCGATACCGTGCAGAAGGTGTAACCGTCCGCAGGGGCCTTTGCACAGAGGCCGGTACCGAGGTTGCCGTTGAACCCGGGACGATTGTCGGCGATCACCTGCACACCCCAGGCTTTCGAGAGGATGCCTCCGGACGTGCGCCCCATGATGTCAGTCGGCCCGCCCGGCGGGTACGGAAGGATTAGCCGGATGGGCTTGGCGGGATAGGTCTGCGCGTGCGCCGGCACGGCGAGGGTGCTGACAAGGGCGATGCACATGATGAGCAGTCTGTTCATGATCTCCTTTCCACAGCTACCGCAGCAACGGTTCGGTCGGTACCGCATGTACGCGGTGATCCGCAAGGCTGGCCGCATCAGTGGATACTCGCGATCCCCGTCAATCGACAGTCACTTTTGCCGCCTTGATCACATCCTTCCACTTGGCGGATTCGCGCCGCACGTAAGCCTGTGCAGCCTCTTCGCCCATGAACAGTGCGTCGGTCCCGAATGCGCTGATCTGCTCAATGTAGGTAGGGTTTTGCACCATCGCCTCAAGCACCGCGCTGATGCGCTGTCGCGGCGTGGCAGGTGTCCTGGCAGGAACGGCTATGCCGAAGGCTGAGCCCGATTCAACCTGCGGCAGCCCGACTTCTGCAAACGTCGGGACCTGTGGCATGGCCTTGGTCCGCTGTGGCCCGGCTATCGCAAGGACCTTCAGCTTTCCGCTCTTGATGTGAGGCATCAATGCGCCGGGATTATTGAACAGGATGTCCACTTCGCCGGTGAGCAGCGATGTGATTGCCTGGCCTCCTCCTTTGAAGGGAACATGGAGGACATCGATGCTGGCCGCATGCTTGAGCAATTCGCCGGCCAGATGGACGGTGGTACCCACCCCGGCCGATGCGAAGGTGAGTTTTCCAGGCTGCCGTCGTGCCAGCGCCAGCAGATCCGGCACACTTTCGACGGGAAGCGTGCCGCGCACAACCATGACCTGAGGCGCATACGCGACAAAGCCAACGAGTTGCAGACCGGACGCCATGCTGAGTCCAAGCTTCGGGTAGAGCGCCGGGTTGACCGCGAACGTGCTGGTGGATCCGAAGAGCAAGGTATGGCCGTCCGCACTGGCCTTGATCGCGATCTCCACGCCGATCGTTCCTCCAGCCCCGCCTCGGTTGTCGACGAGGACCGGCATCTTCCAGGCCTCACTCATCTGTTGCGCCACCAGTCGCCCGATGAGGTCGGTCGGACCACCGGGCGTAAAGGTCACGATCATCCGCACTGCGCGGGCCGGATACTCAGCGGCGTTGATCGTGGCCGATCCTGTCAGGACGGCCAGCGCAAGTAATCCGGTCAAACAATGAAACCGAAGAAGCCGCAAGGCAGAGTCTCCCGCACGCTCAGTAAGCAACCGACGAAACACCTCTTGATGTCCCGACATCTCTCTGCCGCTCGCGTAGGGCGCTTCGGGATATCCCGCCACGCTCACCGGTGGGGCAGTTCGATCATGGCGCTGGCATCCTGCACCACAACGCTTCCATCCCCTTTGATGACATCCAGAGAACATAGCGCAACCGGTCGCCCAGATTCGACCGCTGTGCCGGACACCCGCCCGGACAAGGAGATGTGGTCGCCGACATGGACCATCGTTCGCAGTCGATAACCGAGCCGCCGGACAAACGCATCCGGCCCCGCCCACACCATGAGCTGACGAGCCAACAGCGCGCCGACCATCTGGCCATCCATGAACGGCGCCGGCCGCCCCCGCTCGCTGACATACGCTGCATCGTAGTGGTAACGGTGAAAGTCCCAGGTCGCCGCCGCATACAT
The DNA here is from genome assembly GCA_945877995.1 of Bordetella parapertussis. Taxonomy (GTDB): domain Bacteria; phylum Pseudomonadota; class Gammaproteobacteria; order Burkholderiales; family CAIKXV01; genus CAIKXV01. The sequence continues at coordinate 1,310 of CAMDXD010000388.1, read as the reverse complement.
GACCAAGGCCTTGAGATCTATCGCTATCTCGAGCGCAGGCAGGCGCTCGCCCGCGATTACGTCCTCGATGAAGCGGCTCGACGAGACACTCTTGTTCATCGAATGTTGGTCTCACGGTTCACCGCCAGCAACTCGCCGCGCTGGTTGACGTACCGCGCTTCTGAAATCACGAACAGCAGCGAGCCGTTCTCGCGGGAATCGCGCTCGTAGATGTCCACGATGCGCCAAGTGACAGAGATCCGGTCATCCGGACGAACCGGCTGGAAGAACTCGTACTCGTTCCCGCCGCGGATCACCCGATCGCCGTCGATCGGCAGGGGCCAACTGTGGCCGAAGTATCCGCTGGTCTCCGTCGGTCGGTCATAGATCTGGTTGCTCTCGCACACCAGGGTTGGCGGCGCTACGATGCCGCGATGGCGGCTCGCCTGGGCCACCTCGTCGTTGCTGTACAACGGGTTGTCGTCGCCGGTGGCGAGGGCAAAATAGCGGATCGCAGCGCGCCCGAGTTCCTCCGGCGCGACATAGGTGACCTCGCGACCGATCCACGACTTGATCTCGTCCGTCAGCCGGGCGCTCATTCGGTGCCTTCTACGACAATCACATCAACCGCCAGCTGTGCCTCGGGATTGACCAGGCGTTCGCAGATCACGCCGGTTGCGGCAGGGTACGGCGCCGAGAACACCTGGCGCCGCACATCCGCGGTCAGACGGTAGTTGGCCATGCCTGCAGGGGTGACAAACTTGGTGGTCTTCACGACATCGTCTAGGCTGCAACCGACCGATTCAAGCTGCCGGCTGATTCGCGCGTAGATGTCCCGGCACTGCGCGTCGACACCGCCCACCCGCGGGTCGCCTTCGGCCGAGATGACGCGGATCCGCGACCTGGCGGCCCGGGAAGCAACAAGCTGGATCTGCGCCACCGCTTGCCGCTGCAACATCGGCGGCGGTGTAGATTGTGTGGACGCCCGGCATTGCTAGCGCCGCACGGGTTCGATCGACCTGAGAATGCCGTGAGCAACCCCCCGCTGCTGGCGCACTGCCGGGTTGCCACAATGATCGCTTGTCCCGGAACCAGTGCCTGCCGCGCCGCTTTGGCGGGCGCCATTACCCCGCCTGGCCTTCAGCCACCACCGGATTGCGAAGGATTCCTATGCCCGGAATCTCGACCTCGCACACATCGCCGACCTTCATGTTCTGTGGAAGGCCGTCCGTACCCATCCAGATGACATCGCCCGGATAAAGCGTGATGTATTTCGTGATCTCGCTGATGTAGGTCTCGACGTCGAAGATCATGTTGGCCGTGGCAAAGCG
>CAMDXD010000387.1 GCA_945877995.1 Bordetella parapertussis | reverse complement strand
GTAGAGGCCGGTGCGGAAATAGACGTCGATGTAGTTCAGGCCGACCGCATGGTGGCGCACCGTTGCCTGGCCGGGGCCGGGCACGGGCAGCGACACATCCTCCCAGGACATCGCCTCAGGGCCGCCAACGGCGTGGATACGGATCGCCTTCGTAGTACCGGTGCTCATCTGTGCGTGCCCTCCGATCGTTCGTTGCGCGGCACTGTCGCCACCGCATGCGCAGATGATAAGCGAAGCCTGCCGTATTGCCGTCGACAGCGGCCCGGCCACCCGGGTGTATAGTCATTGTGCGGCATTCGCCGCGCCATCGAAACGGCCGCGTACACAGGCCCCGCCCTTGTGTAACGGCACAGAACAACCATGAGCGATCCCTACCGGGCGCAGCTTCTGGCCCGCCTCGATGAACTGGCGGGCGAGCACCGCGACCTCAACCGTCTGCTGGACGCGCTCCTCTCGGAGCCGGTCGTGGACCAGTTGCAGGTACGCCGCCTGAAGAAGCGCAAGTTGTTGCTGAAGGACCAGATCGCGCTGCTGCGGCGCGAACTCGATCCCGACGTCAGCGCCTGAACGCGTCGATCGCGATGGCTGCCCTGATCCCGATCGCACCCGGCGCCGACCTCGACCCAGGCTGCATCGAGGTGCGCTTCGTGCGAGCCTCCGGTCCGGGCGGTCAGAATGTCAACAAGGTGTCCACTGCGGTCGAGCTGACCTGCGACCTGCCCCGGTCCGGATTGCCGGCCGAGGTGCAGCAGCGCGCGATCGCGCTGGCGGGCAGCCGCGCCACGCTCGACCGGCGCATCCTGATCAGCGCCCAGCGCCACCGCACCCAACAGTTGAACCGGGATGACGCGATGGCCCGCCTGCTCGAACTCCTGGCACGCGCCTGCGTGCGCCCGAAACGCCGCGTCGCGACCCGCCCGACGGCCGGTTCGCGCGAGCGCCGACTCAGCGACAAGAAGGCGCAGGGCTCGATCAAGCGCAATCGCGCCGGCGGCCGTGGCGGCCTCGACGACTGACGGGTCAGTCGGGGTCGGCGGGCGGCTTGATTCCGAGCGCGGGACGGGCCGCGGACGGCTGCGGCAGCGTCGGCGCTGCGGGGGGGATCTCGCGCAGTCCGGTCCGGGGTGCTTCCAGGGTCCCGGCCGCGGGCTCGGCATGGACGGTGTACAGCTGCGGTACGTCCCGGTTGATGTGCAGCTGGAAGATGTCAGGCCGGTTGTAGTGTCCGGCGAAATCGTGGCGCAGCTTCATGCTGATGCCGGCCTCGAGGTTGCATTCGGCATACAGGATGCCCTCCTCCGGCCCCATCGGCCCGGCGACCACGCGGCTGTACGGGGACACGATCAGGCTGCCGCCGCAGCAATCGGGGCTGCGCAGGAACTTATCGCCCTCGGGCCCGACCTGGAGCTTGCGGATCGTGTCCTCATCGATCGTGCCGCAGGCCGAGATCACCCACGCCTTGCTCATCTGCGCGAAGGCCTGCGAGTCGATCGCGACCCGGTTGCGCAGCGGATCGCCGCTGGTCGGGAAGTGGTTCGGCCAGCTCATCACGTGGATGCGGGTGTGCTCGGCGGTGAGCGCGAAGATCGCGAGCGGATTGGAGTTCTCGCCACAGATCAACCCGCTCACCGGCCCGAACTGCGTCTGCACCGCACCGAAGGTGTCGCCGAAGCCGCCGGTATGCACCAGCCGCTCGCCCACGGTAGGCATGATCTTCTGGTGCTTGCCGAGCAGCGTGCCGTCCGGACCGAACCACACCTGCGTGTTGAACAGCGTACCGAGCGTCTTCGGCAGCTTTTCGCACACGCCGATCACCACGTAGGCCCCGGCTGCGGCTGCGGCTGCGGACAGTGCCGCGATCTCCGGGCCGGGAATCTCGACCGCATTCTTGAACAGTTCCACCGCGAACCGGTTGGCCAGCGTACCGGTGGCCGGATGGTGGTGGTACCAGATCGGATGGGCCGGGATGAAGCTTTCCGGGAACGCGATGAGCTGCGCGCCGTTGGCCCCCGCTTCACGGATCAGCCGACATGCCTTCTCGGTCGATCCCTCGCGGTCGAGGAACACGGATGCCGCCTGGACGGCAGCGACTTTCACGACAGGATACTGGTCACCCATGCTGCGACTCCTGGAACGGCGCTGGATTGAAGTTCAAGCTGCGGCTGCGGCAGGGGTGGACGGGTCAGCGCCGGGCTGCCGCCACAGCGACGGGGCGCGCGAGGCCTTGTCGATCGCATCGAGGCGCGCCTCGTGCGCAGCCACCTCGCATGGATCGGCCGCGATGACCGGCAGCACCAGCGTCGCGAGGTCGGCCTCGGTGCCGGCCGCAAGGCGGTCGGCCGGCGCGTTGTCGATCACCAGCCGGTCCTGGCCGCGCGTCATCGCCAGATAGACCTGCGCCAGCAGCCGGGTGTCGATCAGCGCACCGTGACGCACCCGGCCACTGCGGTCGACCGAATAGGCCTCGCACAGCGCATCGAGGTTGTTGCGCTTGCCAGGACGCAGCTCGCGCGCCAGCGCGAGGCTGTCGATCACCGGCCCGCAGTAGCGCGACAGCGGCTCCAGCCCGGCCAGCGCCAGTTCAGCGTCGAGGAACTCGATGTCGAATGCCGCGTTGTGGATGATGAGTTCGGCGCCGTCGATGAACTCGACCAGGTCGCGCGCGATCTCGGGGAAGGCCGGCTTGTCGGCCAGGAACTCGCTGCTCAGGCCGTGCACCTCGAGCGCGCCCGGCTCGCTGTCGCGCCCGGCGTTCACATAGCGATGGAAGTAGACGCCGCTCAGCTGCCGGTTGACGATCTCGACCGCCGCGACCTCGATCACTCGGTTGCCGAGCTTCACGTCGAGGCCGGTGGTCTCGGTGTCCAGGGCCACCTGTCGGATCGCGCGCATACGCCTCCCCTCAGTTGCCGGAATCGGCAGACACGCCGCGGTTGGCCAGCGCATCGGCCCGTTCGTTGCCGGGATGCCCGGCATGGCCGCGCACCCAGAGCCATTCGATCCGGTGGCGCGAAGCCGCCGCGTCGAGCGCCTTCCACAGATCCACGTTCTTCACCGGTGCACCGGCGGCCGTGCGCCAGTTCTTGCGTTTCCAGCCGTGGATCCAGGTGCTGATGCCCTGCTGCACGTACTGCGAATCGGTATGCACCCGGACCAGGGACGGACGGGTCAGCGCATCCAGCGCGCGGATCACCGCCAGCAGTTCCATCCGGTTGTTCGTCGTATGCGCCTCGCCGCCGAACAGTTCTTTCTCGTGGCTGCCGCACTGGAGCAGCGCGCCCCAGCCCCCGGCCCCCGGATTGCCCTTGCAGGCGCCGTCGGTAAAGATGTCGACCGGCTGCTCGCCGCCGGCCGTACCCGCGTTGTCATCGGCCGGCATCGCCGGCGGCTGCGCTTGCATGTGTGGTGAACCCTCGTCTTGCGGATGCGCGTTCAGTTGGGAGGCAGATGCGGATGTGGATGCGGATGTGGCTGCGGCGCCGCCTCGCGCGCGGCGGCGCCTTCGGGCTGGCGCACACGCCGCGGCACCACGGCCAGCGCAGGTTTCGCGCGCCGGTTCTCGGACCAGCGGGGCAGGATCACGCGCATGCCGAGGACGCGCTTGACCGCCTGCAGGAAATACACGCCGCCGGCGAACGGCCACCAGCGGTTGCCGGCGGCTTCCATGAAGCCGACCCGGTGCAGCCACTTCTGCTGTGCAAAAGGCGGGGCATAGCAGGCCATCCGGCCAGCGGTCACCTCGAAGCCGAGCAGCGTCAGCCAGTCCTTCAGCTGCAGCAGGCTGATGTATTCGCCCTGCCAGGGAAACACCCCGTCACCGCCGGCCAGCGTGCGGCGGATACCCCAGAGGCTCCATGGGTTGAGCCCGGAAATCAGCAGGTGCCCGTCGGGCATCAGGATGCGTTCGACCTCGCGCAGGATCTGGTGCGGATGCAGGCTGAACTCGAGTACGTGCGGCAGCACCACCAGGTCGACGACGTTCGCCGCGATCGGCAGCGCGGTGCAGTCGGCGCGCAGCCCGGCCGGTGCGAGCGGGGCGATGCGCTCGCGCAGCGTCATCCGGCTCGCGCGCAGCAGGTCGACGTGGGGCAACCCGATCTGGAGGGCGTTGTAGCCGAACAGGTCGACCACGGCCGCGTCGAAGAAGCGCTGCT
>CAMDXD010000386.1 GCA_945877995.1 Bordetella parapertussis | reverse complement strand
CGGGCTCGCCCGCTGGCACGCCGCATCGCCCGGCGCCGACGTCGATCTCGACCAGCACGTCGATGGTCGCGCCGGCGGCCACCATCGCCGCCGACAGCGCCCGCGCATTGTCCGGATGATCGACGCACACCGAGAGCGTCGCGCGCCGCGCGAGCGCAGCCAGCCGTGCCAGCTTCGAACGGCCGACCACCTCGTTGCTCACCAGCACGTCGGTGATGCCACCGTCGACCAGCGCCTCGGCTTCGGCCACCTTCTGCACGCACATGCCCACTGCGCCAGCCGCCATCTGGCGCGCGGCGATGTCCGGCGACTTGTGCGTCTTGGCGTGCGGCCGCAACCGCAGCGCCGGGTTGCCGCCGGACGCACGCATCGCGGCGACCTTCGCGGCCATGCGCGCGAGGTTGCGTTCGAACGCGTCCAGTTCGACGATCAGGGCCGGGGTATCGACTTCGGAGAGCGGGTCACCGATGCGCGCTGGCGCCGGCACGGATGCGCTGCGTCCGAGCACCGGTACTGCAGCGGCGTCTGAACTGCTGTTCGGATTCTGCATGCGGAAGGTCCTTGCGTGGTCGCCGGCTCAGGACAGGCGCGCGATCGACAGATCGTCGGCGAGGTTGCCCAGGATGTCGAGCAGCGGCGCGGGCAGCGCGATGCCGTCCTTCGACTGCTGGGCATGGCGGCGATGGCTGTCCTCGCCCGGCACGCGGATGCGCTCCACGCCCGGCATCTTCTGCGCCGACCGCATCTCGCGCGACACGCGATCGACATCGCGCTTGATGGTGTCGGGGTCGCCGAACGCCGACAGGCTGACGGCCACGATGCACTGCCCGGTGTTGGTCACGCTCTTCGAGTCGGCATTGAAGTCGACGACGTCGCGGCCCATCGCGGCGCCGTTGAGCGAACCCCCGAGCAGGCCGATGATCAGCGCGAGGCCATAGCCCTTGTGCCCGCCGATCGGCATCAGGAAGCCTTCGGATGCGCGCTTCGGATCGAGCAGCGGCTTGCCGTCGTTGCCCATCATCCACCCCTCCGGCATCATCTCGCCGCGCTGCGCACGCGCCTTGATCTTGCCGTAGGAGGCGACGGTGGTCGCCATGTCGAGCACCACCGGCGGCTCTTCGTGGGCGGGTACCGCGATCGCCAGCGGGTTGGTCGACAGCAGCATCTCGATGCCGCCCCACGGCGGCAGGTGGTTGGCGCTGCCGACTGCGCCGTAGATGCCGACCATGTCGTGCGCGAGCGGCATGCGCGCGTAGACCGCGCCCGCGCCCGCATGGTTGCCGTGGTGCAGGCCCACCCACGCCACACCGGCAACCTTCGCCTTGGCGATGGCGGTCTCGGCGGCGAAGCGCATGACCAGATGACCCATGGCGTTGTCGCCATCGATCAGCGCGGTGGCGACCGTCTCGCGCTCGATGCGGATCCGCGGGTGCAGGTTGAACCCGCCAGCACGGATGCGCTTCACGTACTGCGGCAGCCGGAAGATGCCGTGCGCGTCTGACCCGAGCAGGTCGGCCTCGATCATCATCTCAGCGGTCGAACGCGCATCGGCTGCCGGCATGCCACAGGCGACATAGGTGCGGGTCATGAAGTCGACCAGCTGGTCGACGCTGAAAACCTGGCTCACGGGAAACGCTCCTCGATGCTGGACGCGGTGGGGAATGCACGGGGCATTCGGCGGACACCGCGAAGGGTACCGCAACCCCGCCAGCCGGCGGATGTCCGGCTGCGAGCGGGGTACGCCGACCTCGGTGCAGCCGTATCATCGAACTCCACCGCCGTTGCGCAGCCCCGTCGAACGCCTGCCGAGAACCCAGCCCATGCCTCCGTCCAGCCTCACCACCCATCCCGCCGCCGGTCCGTCCGATGCACCGGCGGGCCCGGAGGGCGGCTCGCGCCGCGCGCTCGGCCTGCTGATCAACGCCGGCCACCTGATCGACCACCTGATGCTGCTGATCTTCGCCACCGCGGTGTCGGCCATCGCGGCCGAGTTCGGCTTCGCGCGCTGGGAAGACCTGATGCCCTACACCATCGGCGCGTTCGTGATGTTCGGGCTGTGCTCACTGCCCGCCGGCCGGCTGGGCGACCAGTGGGGCCGGCGGCAGATGATGCTGCTGTTCTTCTTCGGCATCGGCGGCGCGGCGACGCTGGTCGGCCTGGCCAGCAACGAGTGGCAGCTCGCCGCGGCGCTGACGCTGGTCGGGGTATTCGCCGCGATCTACCATCCGATCGGCATCCCGATGCTGGTGCGCGACTCGAAGAACGCCGGCCTCACCATCGGCATCAACGGCCTGGCCGGCAACCTGGGCATTGCGGCGGCCGCGGTGTCAACCGGGCTGCTGATCCAGTACGTCGGCTGGCGCTCGGCGTTCGTGGTGCCGGGGCTGGCCGCGATCGCCTGCGGCATCGCGTTCGCGCTGCTCATCCCGAAGGAGGCGGGCTCGCCGGCGAAGCGTCCGGTGAAGAAGCCCATCGAGGTACCCAAGGGCGTGCTGGTGCGCGTGGTGGCGCTGATGACCGGCACGGCGATCTTCGGCACGATCGTCTTCAACTTCACCACCAACGGCAACCTCGAACTGCTGCGCGAGCGGCTGCAGTGGCTCGGCGACAGCCCCGCCACGCTCGGGGCGCTGCTCGCGTCCGTCTACGTGATCGCCTCGCTCGCCCAGGTCGCCGTGGGCACGCTGCTCGACCGGTTCCATGTGAGGCAGGTGATGGCACCGATCGTCGGGCTGCAGGTGCCGCTGTTCATCCTCGCCGCGAATACCGACGGCTGGGCGTTCTACGGAGTGCTCACGGCGCTGATGGTGTTCGTGTTCGGAGCGATCCCGTTCACCGACACGATGGTCGTGCGCTTCGTCGACGACCGCATGCGCTCGCGCGTGACCGGCATGCGCTTCTTCATCGCGTTCGGCGTGAGTTCGGTCGTGGTCGGGCTGCTCGGCCCGTCGGTGAAGGCCGCCGGCTTCACCGCGATGCTCTACGTGATGGCAGCAGTCGCGGTCTGCACGACGATCTGCGCCGCGATGCTGCCGGACGATCCGCAGCGGCCGTCGGGGCACTGAGCGGACACACATGTTCATGTGTCGCTGCTAGACTCCGTCCATGAACATCACGTTTGCCCTGGATGACGCGCTCGTGGCGGCGGCCAAGTCGCTGGCTGCGCGCCAGAACACGTCGGTGAACGCGCTCGTGCGCAGTGCGCTCGAGCATCAGGTGGCACTGGGCGGTGGCGACTCGGCTGCGGGAGCGGCCTCGGGCGTGCTGCAGGAACTACTGGAATACTCGGCAGGCAGTCGGCCACGCGCGGTGGCGATGCAGGCGCTCGGCATCAGTGATTACGGGGTATTCCTGCGGCTGCTCAACGCGGCCGGGCTGCCGCACCCGATCGTGCCAATGAGCACGCGCCGGCAGATGGCCGACGCGCTGGGCAAGGTGCTTGCGGCGCAAGCCACGCAGGCGTGACTGCGAAGCGGCCGATCCGGCTGGTCATTCCCGACACCGGCCCATTGATCTCGTTGGCAGCTGGTGACGCGCTGGACCTGTTGCTGCTCGCGCGCGAAGACGTGCGGATCGTGCTGACCGACATGGTCGAGTTTGAAGCAACGCGGCGCGCGGACGAGTATGTCGACGGCGCGAAGATCCGACAGTTCCTGATGGATCATGCGCAACGGATCGAAGTGCTGCCGACGACGATCGGGCAGATGGCCTTGCCGGACATGCGCCGCAGGCTGGATCAGGGCGAGTCCGCGCAGATGCCCAAGGACATCGGCGAACTGTCGATCATGAACGTCGTGATCTCGCTGCGTACCGCCAACCCCGGGGACCCCACGCTGGTGCTGATCGAAGACGACTGGTTCACTGCCAACACCTACGCCGTACCCGGCAATATCCACCTGCTTTCGACGGCAGCGTTTCTCGATGGCCTCGAGCAGGCTGGCGTCCTGCCGTCAGCCGCAGAGGTCCGCATGCGTATCCAGCACCAGCGTCCGAATTTCAGGTCAGACTGGCGGGTGGATCTGCCTGCGCCGAAGATCGAGGCGGGGACCGAGTGGGTGAGTCGGTTCGGGCGGGGTACCAAGGGCAAGGATTGACGCACTGAGGGCCGGTACCATCTGCTCACCGCTTCGGGAAGTCGCGCACGCCGAGCAGTGGCGAATG
>CAMDXD010000385.1 GCA_945877995.1 Bordetella parapertussis | reverse complement strand
CCATCCTGACCGGCATGCGCATTTCTATGGGCATCGCCTGGCTGGTGATTGTGGCTGCCGAAATGCTGGTCGGCGGCACGGGCATCGGCTACTTTGTCTGGAATGAATGGAACAACCTGTCGCTGACCAACGTGATCTTCGCGATCCTGATGATCGGCGTGGTCGGCATGCTGCTCGACCTTGTGTTCGGCGTGCTGACCCGCCTGGTCAGCTACCAGGAGTGATGCGATGAGTGCGTACCTGAAGGTCGAGAACCTGCGCAAGGTGTTTCCGCCGCAGCGCGGCGGTGCGCCGCTCACCGTGTTCGACGAGGTGAACTTCACCATCGAGCAGGGCGAGTTCGCCTGCATCATCGGCCATTCGGGCTGCGGAAAGTCGACCATCCTGAACGTGCTCGCCGGGCTCGACGAGGCCAGTTCGGGCTACGTGATCATGGACGGCCGTGAAGTGCGTGGCCCGAGCCTGGACCGCGGCGTGGTGTTCCAGGGCCATGCGCTGATGCCCTGGCTGTCGGCCGAGAAGAACGTCGCGTTCGCCGTGCAGTCGCGCTGGCCGCAGTACGACGCGCGCCAGGTGAAGGCGGTGTGCGACCAGTACCTCGGCATGGTCGGCCTGGCCGGATCCGAGCACAAGCGGCCATCGGAACTGTCCGGCGGCATGAAGCAGCGCGTCGGCATCGCGCGCGCGTTCGCGATCGAACCGAAGATGCTGCTGCTGGACGAACCGTTCGGGGCGCTCGATGCGCTGACCCGTGGCGTGATCCAGGAAGAGCTGCTGAAGATCTGCGCCCAGACACGGCAGACCGTGTTCATGATCACCCACGATGTCGACGAGGCGATCCTGCTGGCCGACAAGATCCTGCTGATGACCAACGGGCCGGATGCGCGCATCGCGGAGGTCGTCGTCAACACCATGCCGCGCAGCCGCAACCGGCAGACCCTGCACAAGGATCCGCAGTTCTACCGGATTCGAAACCACCTGGTCGACTTCCTGGTCAATCGGTCGAAGACCTTCCGGGGCGATCCGCCGGCGGGTTACGACCCGCGCGATCTGCCGCAGCTCACGCCCGGCCTCGATCCTTCGGAGGCGCCGGGTGCCGAGGCGGTCGCCAGCGCCGCTGCCTGAACCCCCACTGAAATCGTCGATATCCATCCAAAGAGGAGAGATGCAATGAAACGAGGACCCAACGAAGCGCCGATGATGCCCGCCCGACCGATGACCCGTGACGACGTGACTGCCCGCATTGTGTCGATCAAGATCCAGACGGGTCTGAAGTGGGCCGACATCTCGAAGAAGGTCGGCGAGAGCAAGGAGTGGGTCACCGCAGCCTGCCTGGGCCAGATGACCCTCACGAAGAAGCAGGCGGACACACTGGGCAAGCTGCTCGGGCTGACAAAGGAGGAGATCGTCCTGCTGCAGGTCGTGCCCTACAAGGGCTCGCTGCCGACGGCCGTCCCGACCGATCCGCTGATCTACCGCTGGTACGAAATCGTCAGCGTGTACGGCACCACGATCAAGGAACTCATCCACGAGGAATTCGGTGACGGCATCATGAGCGCGATCGACTTCTCGATGGACATCACGCGCGAGCCCGACCCGAAGGGTGACCGGGTGAAGGTGGTGCTGAGCGGCAAGTTCCTGCCGTACAAGACCTACTGACCTGGCGCGTCACGTCGCCGGTCCGGAGGGATCGGCCCGATGGAATGCCAGCGCGCGGGCCATCTGTTCAGGCGTGAGCGAGCGCGGCCGCGAACGCGCCCAGCAGCAGCATGACCTGCACGAGGTTCACCGCGACGCTGGCGCGGTGCAGGCGCTCGAAGCGGCGTGCGGCCGCCGCGTCTGCCATCGACGCGTCGCGTGCGGCATTGATCGCCGGCATCAGCGCCTGCCGGGCGACCAGGAAGCCGAGCGCGGTCGCAAATGCGAGGCCGGCGGCGCCGGGTGCAGTGCGGACGCAGAGCAGGGCGGACAGGCTGCTGCCGATGAACCCGAAGCCGTAGTACCAGGGAAACAGCGCACGGATGAAGCGCCCCGCGATGTCTGGCTGAAGCCGCATGAATACCAGTGGCGCGACGCAAGCCGAGAAGAACAGCATCGCGCCCAGCGTGATGCCGATCGCCAGGGCCCCCCATCCGGCTGCGTCGGGCAGCGGCGGTAGCATCGTGGTGTCAGCCAGCGCTGCCGTCGCGGGCCTGGCGCTCGAGGTCTTCCCAGCGCTGCATCGCGCGCGCGATGCCGTCTTCCAGCCCGGCCAGCTTCGCCTGGAGTTCCTTCAGGGTGGCGGGATCCCGGGTATAGAGGGCGGGATCGGCTAGTGCGGTGCCGACGGCCGCGATGTCCGCTTCGAGCTTCTCGACGGTCACGGGCATCGATTCCAGTTCGCGCGTTTCCTTGAAGTTGAGGCGCGGTTTCGGCTTGGCTGCTGACACCCGGGCAGCGTTCGCGCTCGCGGGCGCCGTAGCCGCTGCGCCGCCGCCCTCCGGCTCGGTCGCGCCTGCACGGTAGCGCTGCCAGTCGCTGTAGCCACCGGCGATCTCGACCAGGCGGCCGTCGCCGGCAAACGCGATCACCTGTGTCGTCACGTTGTCGAGGAACTCCCGGTCGTGGCTGACCACCAGCACCGTGCCACGGTACTCGGCGAGCAGCGACTCGAGCAGGTCGAGCGTCTCTATGTCGAGGTCGTTGGTCGGCTCGTCGAGCACCAGCAGGTTGGCGGGGCGGGCGAACAGCCGGGCGAGCAGCAGCCGGTTGCGCTCGCCGCCCGACAGCGCCGATACCGGTGAGCGCGCCCGCTGCGGGGGAAACAGGAACTCGGAAAGGTAGCCGATCACGTGCTGGCGCGTGCCGCCGATCTCGACGAAATCGGAGCCAGGGCTGACCACATCGGTGAGCCGGGCATCGGGATCGAGCTGCGTGCGGAACTGGTCGAAGTAGGCGATCTCGAGCCGGGTGCCGAGCCGCGCCTTGCCGCTGTCGAGCTCGAGCTGGCCGAGCAGCACGCGCAGCAGCGTGGTCTTGCCTGCTCCGTTGGGTCCGACAAGGCCGATGCGGTCGCCGCGGATGATGCGCGTCGAGAAATCGCGGATCAGCGTACGGCCACCCAGTGCGACCGTTGCATGTTCGAGTTCGGCGACCAGTTCTCCGGACGCATCGCCCCCCGCCAGCTTGAAGCCCACCTGTCCGATGCGCTCGCGCCGCGCGGCACGGTCACGGCGCAGCTGCTCGAGCCGGCGCACCCGACCCTCGTTGCGGGTGCGGCGTGCCTCGACGCCCTTGCGGATCCAGACTTCTTCTTCCGCCAGGCGCTTGTCGAAGCGTGCCGCGGCCACCGCCTCGTCGGCCAACTGCTGCGCCTTGCGTGCCTTGTAGTCGCGGAACGAGCCGGGATAGCTGGCCAGCTGGCCGCGGTCGAGCTCGATGATGCGGGTGATGACCCGGTCGAGGAAGCGCCGGTCATGGCTGACCACGATAACTGAACCGCGGAAGCCGAGCAGGGTGTTCTCCAGCCACTCGATCGCATCCATGTCGAGATGGTTGGTCGGTTCGTCGAGCAGCAGCAGGTCGGGGTCGCCAGCCAGGGAGCGCACCAGCGCAACCCGCTTGCGCCCGCCGCCAGACAGCGTGTCGAACAGCGTCTCGCCGTCGAAGCCGTGGGTCAGGAGAAGCGCCGACACGCGCGAGGGCAGGTCCCAGCCCTGCTCATGGTCGAGCTGGTCGTGGAGCCACTGCATTCGCTCGGCGTTCGCCGGCGTATCTTCCGCATGCGCCAGGGCGTGGTGTTCCGCGAAGACCTCTGCGATACCGCCGAAGCCGCTCGCGATCACCTCGCCGATCGTCAGCCCCGGTTCGAAGGCTGGCTCCTGGTCGAGCAGCACGCAGCGCAGGCCGGGCGTGCGCACGATCTCGCCGCTGTCGGCAGCGATGCGGCTGTCGATCAGCTTCATCAGCGTCGACTTGCCGGTGCCGTTACGGCCGATCAGGCCGACCCGCTCGCCCTCCTGCAGGACAAACTCCGCCTGGTCTAGCAGCAGGCCGGCCCCGAAGCCGAGCGATACACGGTTCAGTGCTACGAGCATCGGAGTTCGATCATTGCGCCTGCAGCCCGATGGACCGGATCAGCTTGCCGTAGAACGCATGGTCTAGGCGCATCCGCTGCGCGAACTGGTCCGAGGACAG
>CAMDXD010000384.1 GCA_945877995.1 Bordetella parapertussis | reverse complement strand
ACCGCGGCGAGCCGCAGCCGCGCAAGGTCGCGGAACTCGTCCTGCTTCGCATTGGCGATCGCCCATTCGAGGCGGGTGCGGGCCGCCTTGGTGTCGCCACCCTCGAAGTCGAGCCGGGCCGCGATCAGTGCCGAGAGAACCGCATACCCGGTGCCGGGATACTTGTCGGTGAGCTGGGTGGCTGCCTCCCGGACCCGGGTCTGGTTGTTTCCCTGCAGGCCCTCCTGGACCGCCAGGTAGAGCAGCGACGCCCCCTCGGTCTGCCGGTTCTGGTACCAGCGCCAGCCGGACAGGCCGGTGCTCGCCAGCGCTACCACGAGCACGCAGATCGTGACGAGGCTGCCGTAGCGTTCCCACCACGTCTTGATCGCGTCGATCTGTTCCTGCTGTTCCAGGTCGAAATGGGCCATCGGGCTTCCGGGTCGGTTGGGGTCGGTAGTACGGAGGAGTTGGATACTGCGCCAGTATGCCGACGCTGCGCGGTACAGCAGCTCGGCCATGACGGAGGCAGCAGGCGTCAGTGTCGTTCGTCCAGCAGCGCGGCGACCGCATCTGGCGCGAGCAGCTGCTGGTCACCGGGGATGCGCAGCGGCTTCAGGCTGACCTTGCGCTCGGCCAGTTCCGACTCGCCGACGATCAGCGCATAGCGCGCACCGCTGGCATCGGCGCGTTTCATCTGGGCGGCGAACTTGCCGCCGCCACCATGCACGACCACCGCATGGCCGCGGTCGCGCAGCCGCTCGGCCACCTCGACTGCAAAGCGCGCCGCAGCGTCGCCCTGGTGCACCACGTAGGCTGCCGGCGGCTGCGCCTCGCGCAGTGCGGCGCCGCCCTCGATCAGTGCAAGTATGCGCTCCAGGCCCATCGCGAAACCACAGGCCGGTGCCGCGCGCCCGCCGAGCTGTTCGACCAGCCCGTCGTACCGCCCACCCGCACAGATCGTGCCCTGCGCGCCGAGCCGGGTGGTCACCCACTCGAACACCGTGCGGTTGTAGTAATCGAGTCCACGCACCAGCCGCGGGTTCAGGGTGAAAGCCACCCCGGCGTCGGTCAGCCGCTCCCGCAACCCGTCGAAGTGGGCCGCCGACTCGGCGTCGAGCATGTCGATCAGCTTAGGTGCGCCGGCCACCATCTGCTGCATCGCCGGGTTCTTGGTGTCGAGGATGCGCAGGGGATTGGTGTGCAGCCTGCGCAAGGCATCTTCATCGAGCAGCTCTCGATGCTGCTCGAGGTAGGCGACCAGCCGCCCGCGATGGGTAGCGCGCGTGGCTGCATCGCCGAGCGAATTGAGCTCCAGCGAGATGTCGGTCAGCCCGAGTTCGCGCCAGAGCCGCGCGCAGAGCACGATCTGCTCGGCATCGATATCGGGCCCGGCGAAGCCGATCGCCTCGCAACCGACCTGGTGGAACTGCCGATAGCGCCCCTTCTGCGGGCGCTCGTGGCGGAACATGGGCCCTTCGTACCAGAGGCGCTGCGGCGTGCCGTAGAGGAGGTTGTGTTCGATCGCCGCGCGCACGCAGGCCGCCGTCCCTTCGGGGCGCAGCGTCAGGCTTTCGCCGTTCAGTTCGTCGCGGAAGGTATACATCTCTTTCTCGACGATGTCGGTGACCTCGCCGAGGGTGCGCACGAACAGTTCGGTGCGTTCGAGCACCGGCGTGCGCAACTCGCTGTAGCCGTAGCGTGCGAGCACGCCCGAGACGCACTCGACGAGGCGACGGTAGCGCGCGGCTTGCGCCGGCAGCAGGTCGTTCATGCCGCGGACGGCTTGGAAGGAAGTACCCATCGGGGACGGTTCTGTTCGGTCGCCGGTGGCGACGGCAAAGCCGCCAAGTATAGCGCGCCCGGAGGTCAGGCCTCAGCGGCGGCCATGTTACGTGCCGAATAGTGGGAACGGACGTACGCGTCGACGATTGCCTTGAACTCCGCCGCGATGTCGTCGCCCTTCAGCGTCACCGTCTTGCGGCCGTCGACGAACACCGGCGCAACCGGCGTCTCGCCCGACCCGGGCAGGCTGATGCCGATGTTGGCATGCTTGCTCTCGCCCGGCCCGTTCACCACGCAGCCCATCACGGCCACAGTCATGGTCTCGACCCCGGCATACTGGTCGCGCCACACCGGCATCTGCGCGCGCAGGTAACTCTGGATGCCGTCGGCGAGTTCCTGGAAGAAGGTGCTGCTGGTGCGCCCGCAGCCCGGACAGGCGACCACCATCGGCGTGAATGAACGCAGGCCCATGGTCTGCAGGATTTCCTGGGCGACGATCACCTCGCGCGTGCGATCGCCATGCGGCTCGGGCGTAAGCGATACGCGGATGGTGTCGCCGATGCCTTCCTGCAGCAGCACAGCCATCGCGGCGGTCGACGCGACGATCCCTTTCGAGCCCATGCCAGCCTCGGTCAGCCCGAGGTGCAGCGGGTAATCGCAGCGCCGCGCGAGTTCGCGGTAGACGGTGATCAGGTCCTGCACCGCGCTGACCTTCGCCGACAGAACGATGCGATCGCCCGGCAGGCCGATGGCCTCGGCTTCGCGTGCGCTGTCGATCGCCGACACCACCAGCGCCTCGCGCATCACCGCCGAGGCTTCGGCCGGCCTGGGCAACTGCGCGTTCTCGTCCATCAGCCGCGCCAGCAGTGCCTGGTCGAGGCTGCCCCAGTTCACGCCGATGCGTACCGGCTTGCCGTAGCGGATGGCCGCCTCGATCATCGTGCCGAACTGTTCGTCACGCTTCGTACCACGGCCGACGTTGCCCGGGTTTATCCGGTAGGCATCGAGTACTGCGGCGCACTCGGGGTACTGGGTGAGCAGGCGGTGCCCGTTGAAGTGGAAGTCGCCGACCAGCGGTACGTTGCAACCCATCGCATCGAGCCGGGTGCGGATCGCCGGGACCTGCGCGGCGGCCTCGGGACTGTTGACGGTGATCCTCACTACTTCGGACCCCGCACGCGCGAGTTGCGCGACCTGCACCGCAGTACCCTCGGCATCGGCGGTATCGGTGTTGGTCATCGACTGGACCATGATCGGCGCATCGCCTCCGATCCGCACATGGCCTACCCTGACCTGCCGGGTCGGCCGGCGCGCGTGTGCACCGACTGCTTCTACCCCGGAAGACATCACGCCGACGTTCGACATCACCATCCCCTCCAGATTCGATACCCGACTCTACCCCACCGCAGCGGCCGACGCGTTCAGTCCAGCGTGAACCGGGCGACGTCCACGCGGGTGTGCGGGCCAAGGTCGATGTCGCGATCGCCATAGGCGAGGCGGACGCTGCGCGCGTTGCCGACCACTAGCGACAGTGGCGGCTCACCCTGCACCACCTGCGACGAGCCCGGCGCATTGAGCTGGGAGAAGATCAGCCGGCCGCGTGCATCCCGTATCTCGACCCACGACTCCCGGTCGAACGACAGGCGCACCGTGCGCGGCCCCGGGCTGAAGGCACTGCCGATGTCGGAACGTACCGAAGAGGACGCACCGACGGGCGCCTGCAGCACGCCAGACGGACTCACCCCGGGTGCCGCAGGGCTCGACGGGACCGGCGATGCCGTTGCCGCAGCCGGATCGACCGCTGCTTTGCCCGGGACAGCATCGTTTGCCACGGCCGGCTGCAGCGGCACCACCGCCCCGGACTGAACGACTGCCGGCGAGGCGCCGTCACGCAGAGCCTGCACCGGCATGTCCAGGAACCGGGAAGGCCCGAACAATTCGAACACGAGAAAGCCGACGACCACGGCGGCGAGCAGCGCAGCCGTCGAATGCAGGCGACGCGAAGGCTGGTCTCCGGTCCGCAACGGGATCGCGGACGGCGGCGGCTGCCGCATAGCGCCTTCGCGCGTGCCCACCTGCGGGACCACGATCGCGGGCTGGACCGGCAGGTACTGGTCGAGCGCCAGCATCACCTGCGCCGGGTCGAGCTTCACCAGCCTCGCATAGCTGCGGGCGAAGCCTCGAATGAACATCGGCGAAGGCAGGCGGTCAAACGCATCGGCCTCGAGCGCCTCGACCTGGCGGATCGACAGCTTGAGATAGGTCGCCATCTCTGCGACCGACAGTCTGCAGCGGTCGCGTGCCTGCGCGAGCATCGCTCCGGCCGAGTACGTGGCCGGCGCATCCGCCACCGGTGTGTCTGGCTGGCTGGCGGAGGCCGCTGCCGCGCCGTCGTGCGCGAGGCCATCTTCACCGCCGGC
>CAMDXD010000383.1 GCA_945877995.1 Bordetella parapertussis | reverse complement strand
GATCGCCTGTTCGAACAGATGAAGGGGATGGACGATGGCCCGGCCCGGCAGCAGGTGATCGACCGGATGGTCGAGATCGCGCGCCACGACGCGCCGTGGGTGTGGGGCCTGCACCCGGTCGACTACACGCTGCGCCATGGCTGGCTGCTCAACAGCAAGCCCAATTCGATGGCGCAGAACGAGCTGAAGTACCACCGCGTCGATGGTGTGGCACGCGCAGCCGCACAGGCCGCATGGAACGATCCGGTGACCTGGCCGATCGGGCTTGGCGCGCTCGGTCTGCTCGCGCTGGTGCTGCCCGCCTGGGCCGGCTATCGGCGGCGCGAGCGGCGACCGGGCCGGTTTGGGCGCCACGAACCGCACGGCGACGTCGGCGGGCGCGGGCCCGGGGATTCAGGCCGATGATCGCCTACCTGCTGCGCCGCCTGCTCTATGCGATCCCGATCCTGATCGGGGTCAACCTGCTCACCTTCGCGCTGTTCTTCATGGTGAACACCCCCGACGACATGGCGCGCATGCAACTGGGCGTGAAGCGCGTGACACCCGAGGCAATCGAGGACTGGAAGCGCGAGCGTGGCTACGACCGGCCCCTGTTCGTCAATGCGTCGGCCGAAGGCCGTGCGCGCTTCACCGACACGATCTTCTTCGACAAGTCGGTGCGGCTGTTCGCGTTCGACTTCGGGTTCTCGGACGACGGCCGCGACATCGGCCGGGAGATCCGCGAGCGGATGGGACCGAGCCTCGCGATCGCGCTGCCGGTGTTCGTGCTCGGGCTGTTCGCCTATGTCTGCGCCGCGCTGCTGCTGGTGTTCTTCCGTCAGACGCCACTGGACCTGGCCGGGGTGATCGCCTGCGTGGTGCTGATGTCGGTGTCGGCGATGTTCTACATCATCGGCGGGCAGTACCTGGTGAGCAAGGCCTGGCGCCTTGCCCCGATCTCGGGCTTCGCCGATGGCGTGGCGATGGTTCCCTTCCTGTTGCTGCCGGTGGTGATCGGCGTGGTGGCGGGTATCGGCAGCAGCACGCGCTGGTACCGCACGATCTTCCTCGACGAGATGGACCGAGAGTACGTGCGCACGGCGCGCGCGAAAGGGCTGTCGGAGATGCGCGTGCTGTCCGGGCATGTGCTGCGCAACGCGATGATCCCGATCCTCACCGGCGTGGTCGTGGTGATCCCGTCGCTGTTCCTCGGCAGCCTGCTGTTCGAGTCGTTCTTCGGTATCCCGGGGCTGGGGAGCTACACGATCGATGCGATCAATGCGCAGGACTTCGCCGTGGTGCGTGCGATGGTCTTCCTCGGTTCGGTGCTCTACATCGTCGGCCTGGTGCTCACCGACCTGTCGTATGCCTGGGTCGATCCGCGGGTGCGTTTCGCATGATCGGCCAGAGATCATTCCTGCCGGTGCTGCTGTGGACCGATGCGCTGGTGTTCCTGCTCGTTGCCGTGCTGTGCGTGTTTGCCTGGTCCTGCTGGCGCAACGAGAACCTGAGGCAGGGCTGGCGCCGGGTCGCGGGTAACGGCATCGGCATGGGTTCGGCGGTGGTGCTAGCGCTGTTTGTCGGCGTCGGCCTGCTCGATTCGCTGCACTTCCGGCCCGCGCTCGAGAAGGCGGGCGAGGGTGGCAAGGCGGCGTATTCGGTCGACGTGCTGAGCGTGCTCGACCTGCTGGTCGCGCCACTGCGCGAGCGGCGCGAGAAGACCTACTCCGCCCCGCTGGCCACGGTCTCGTTCCAGAAAGAGACGATCGAACGGCCCGATGGGGCGCAGGTCCGGGACTTCCCCCGGCTGCGCCACGGCGGTACGCATCTTGCCGATCCTGCCGACCGGTCCGCCGACGTCGCGCTGCGTGCCGTGGCCGGCCTGCTGGCCGGGGTGCTCGCGGCGGGCGTGTTCTGCATGCTCTGGATCGCCGCGATCGCCCGCCGTCGGCGAGCCGCGTTCCGGGCGACCCTGGCCGAGGTCAGCCGCGGTGCCGGGGACGGCGTGAACTGGCGCGCGTTGCTGGTGACCGCGTCGGTGCTGCTGGTGCTCGCGGGGCCGGTCGTGGTGCTGTCGGCCCACTACCACGTGCTCGGCACGTCGAAGATCGGCCAGAGCGTGCTCTACCTGTCGCTCAAGAGCATCCGCACCAGCCTGGTCATCGGCACGCTGACCACGCTGGTGCTGATGCCTTTCGCGGTACTGCTCGGTATCGCCGCCGGTTACTTCAAGGGCTGGGTCGACGACCTGATCCAGTACGTGTACACGACGATCGAGTCGATCCCGTCGGTGCTGCTGATCGCGGCCGGGGTACTGCTGATACAGGTGTACATGGAAACGCGGCCGGGGCTGTTCGAGACATCGGCGCAGCGCGCCGACTTCCGCCTGCTGATGCTGTGCGTGATCCTCGGGCTCGCCAACTGGACCGGACTCTGCAGGCTGCTGCGCGGGGAGGCGCTGAAGCTGCGCGAACTCGAGTACGTTCAGGCGGCCCACGCGTTCGGCGTGTCGCACTGGCGGATCATCGTGCGCCACCTGGCTCCGAACATGCTGCACATCGTGCTGATCTCGGCGGTGATGGGCTTTTCCGGGCTCGTGCTTGCCGAGGCGGTACTCTCGTATGTCGGAGTCGGGGTCGACCCGAGCATGATCAGCTTCGGCACGATGATCAACGACGCGCGCCTGGAGATGGCGCGCGAGCCGATGGTCTGGTGGTCGCTGGCCGCGGCGTTCGCATTCATGCTCGCGCTCGTGCTCGCAGCCAACCTGTTCGCCGATGCGGTGCGCGACGCGTTCGATCCTCGTTCGACGATACGCCGCGCCGGCTTCCGGATCGGTCCCGTGCGTGGGCCGGACAGGGCGGGGGAACGCGCATGACCGATGCGGCGGATCGTGACGGCGGCAGCGTGACGCCGGAGCCGGCAGCCCTGCTCGAGATCGACGGCCTGCGCACGTGGATCGACGGTGGCACCTCGATCGTCCGGGCGGTCGATTCGGTCGGCCTGGTACTCGCGCGTGGCGAGACGCTGGCGCTGCTCGGCGAGTCGGGCTGCGGCAAGTCGATGACCGCGCTGTCGGTCATGCGGCTGCTGCCGGACGCCGCCGAGGTGGTCGACGGAGCCGTCCGGCTGGAGGGCCGAGACCTGCTCGACCTGCCGGAAAAGGCGATGCGTGAGGTGCGTGGTGCACGCATCGGCATGATCTTCCAGGAGCCGATGCTGTCGCTCAACCCGGTGATGCGCGTCGGGATGCAGGTCGAGGAGGCGCTGTACCGCCATCGGCGCATGGCTGGTGCCGCGGCGCGCGCCCGTGCCCTCGAACTGCTGCAGGCTGTCGGCATACCGGAGGCGGCGCGCAGGCTGGACGAATATCCGTTCCAGCTGTCAGGCGGCATGCGCCAGCGGGTGATGATCGCGCTCGCCCTGGCCTGTGACCCTGAACTGCTGATCGGCGACGAGCCGACCACCGCACTCGACGTGACGATCCAGGCACAGGTGCTCGACCTGCTGCGCGAGCTCCAGCGCAGCCGAGGGATGGCGATGCTGCTGATCACCCACGACCTCGGCGTGGTCGCGCAGACGGCGCAGCGGGTGGCCGTGATGTATGCCGGGGAGATCGTCGAAGTCGCCCGGGTCGATACCTTCCTGCGCGGCCCGGCGCATCCGTATTCGCGCAAGCTGTTCGATTCGCTGCCGGAGCGCGGTAGCCGCGATGCCCCGCTGGCGGTGATCCGCGGCAGCGTGCCTGCGCTGCACGGTACCTTCACTGGCTGCCGGTTTGCCGAGCGCTGCGAGCAGGCGTTCGCGCCCTGCCGCGCAACACTGCCGCCGATGGTCGCGCTGGCGGATGGGCAGAGCGTGCGCTGCCACCTGTTCGCCGCGCCGAGTGCCGAGGCGCCGCCTGCGGTGCTGCCACAGCCGGCGCAGTCCGGGCCGGAGCCCGCCGCCGCGCCGACGAGCGTCGCCACGGCGGCCGCTGCGCCGCTGCTCGTGGTGCGCGACCTGCGGGTCCACTTCCCGTTGTATGGCGGCCTGCTGCGTGGCGCTCGCGGCGCGGTGCGCGCGGTCGACGGTGTCTCGCTCGAGATCGCCCCGGGCCGTACCCTGGCACTGGTCGGTGAATCGGGCTGCGGCAAGACGACGGTCGGCAAGGCGCTGCTCCGGCTGGTTGAGCCGACGGGTGGCAGCATCGCTTTTGACGGGTGCG
>CAMDXD010000382.1 GCA_945877995.1 Bordetella parapertussis | reverse complement strand
TTCCTGGGTCTCGCCGAGTCCGCGCCGGAACTGGTAGGAAAACCAGAAGTCTTCCGGCCACTGATGCCAGCCAAACGGTTCGTAGTGGGGGCCTGCCTTCATGCCTGCTGCGCTCATCGATCGCCTTTCAAGGACAGTCGCAAGGGGAGCGCAAGCGTAACATCGCGCTTCGCGGTTACCTGCCTCGGTGAGCCACCTCAGTGGGCCACCTCAGTGGGCCACCTCAGGCAGCCACCTCAGGCAGCCACGAGGCTGCCGGCCTCGACCGCCACCAGCGCCTTGGCCTGGTTCATGTCGGAGGTGTATCCGGTCGCGTAGAGGCAGCAGGCCAACTGGTTGATCAGCGGCATCGGCAGCGGCACCTTGCCAGCAAGTGCAGCCCGGATCCACTGCGCGGTGACCGACGGGGCGCAGGATCGCGGCACGCTGCCGAGCGATCGCGTCGATTCAGCCTCGGCCTCGAACAGCACGCTGCACATGCCGCCATCGTACAGCTCGATGCGCGGGCGCCGGTGCGGGTTCGCGAACGGCTCGCCACCCATGCCCTCGAGCAGCATCGCCACTTCACCGGAGGCGAGGAAGTACTGCTGCAGCTTCGAGAGGTAGCCCGGATGGCTGGCGCCGATCACGCGCAGGCAGCCATCGGGAAACGGCGACACAAGCTTGGCCATCAGGTGGGCGACGGTACGAACACCGAGCCGGGCCTGCAGGGACATCAGCCTCGCCAGCCCGGGGGCGAGCGCACCGCCAGGCATGAACGCGATGCCGCGCGTGGCGAGTTCCGCCTGCGCCTGTTCGGTGCCGACGCTGGGCATGATGCCGAGTTCACGCAGCACATACGCGGCCGACACGCTGCCCTCCCGGTTCAGCGTGCCGTGGATCAGCACCGGCACATTGAACCGTTGCAACAGCAGCGCGAGCAGCGGCAGCAGGTTGGGCTCTTCGCTGGAACCGCTGTAGCTGGGCAACACTACCGGCAGCACCGACTCATGCACACGCTCGAGCCGCGCGACGCGCTGGGCCAGTGCGCGGCCGAAACCCAGCAGTTCGCTCGCCGACTCGCCTTTCTGGTGCAGCATGGCGAGCATCGCGCCCAGTTCGAGCTCCGGCATGCCACCGTCGAGCATCGCAGCGAAGACCGCCTCGGCTTCCCACTCTGCCATGTCCCGTGGCAGGTCGGCTTCACCAGCCATCTGCTTCAAGCATTCGCTGTAGTTCATGTCGACCACTTCATCAGTCACTGCGAAAGGCCAGACGCTCCATGCCTGCACGCGTCGGGCGCCTGCTGCATGACGCGCACTGTCCTGTGCGGCGCCCAGCCGTCGTGAAGCAGGCATCGCGACGGCTGTCCCCCGGGCCACGCGGTTGCTTCTCCTCCGGGTTGATGGCCGGGACTGCTTGCAAACCCCATGCCAACACCCTGTCCTGGAAGGTGGAAGCATCCATGCCGCGGACGCCGCGCAGCGCACGTCGTCGCTTTCTCAAGGGGAAGTCAGCCCCATGTAGCGCCCGCCGGCGGTGCGGCGCGCGCCCACCGCGCCCGTTAGCGGTGCGCCCGCCCCGTGAGTCGACGGCCGATCGTCATCCGATCGCCCCTTCGAGTCAGGGCACGGTCAGAAGCGCTCCGGACTGTACGGAGCGGGATCGATGCACGGCGGTCGTCCGGCGACCAGGTCGGCGATCAGCCGGCCGGTCGGCGCGCCACCGCACAACCCGGTGTGACCGTGACCGAAGGCAAAGTAGACATTGCCGAATCGCCGCGCACGTCCGATCACCGGCAGCGAATCCGGGGTACAGGGCCGATGGCCCATCCAGGTGCTCATGTCATCGAGCCGGGCGCCCGGGTACATCCGCTTCGTATGGCGTACCAGCGCGTCGATGCGGGCCTGCGTCGGCGGCGCATCGAGGCCGGCGATCTCGACCGTTCCGGCATTGCGCAGGCCATCGGCCATGGGCGTGGTGAAGAACATGAACTCGCCGGACATCACCGGGGTCCGCGGGGAGATGCCGGGCTCCGGGAAGTGGACGTGGTAGCCGCGCTGCGATTCGAGCGGCACGTGCGTGCCGAGCCGGGCCGCCAGCCGGGCCGAGAACACGCCAGCCGCCAGCACCACGCGGTCGACTGGAAGCGTGCCACCGGTCGTGGCCAGCGCGTCGACCCGGCCATCGGACAGTTGCAGGCCGGTCACGTCACGCTGCAGGTAAGCCCCCCCGGACGCGATGAAATGGTCGAACAGCCGCCGGGTCAGCCACAGCGGATTCGCGACATGGCCCTGTTCGGGCAGCAGCACGCCGCGCACGTAGATCGGCGCCAGGTCGGGGTCGTGCTCGCGGATCTGCGCCGCGTCGAGTTCGACCACCTTCACACCGCGGTCGCGCCGCAGTTGCCATGCAAGCGCATCTGCCCGGTAGGCAGCTTCGGTCTCGTACACCGCGATGTAGCCCGACTGGTTGATCAGGTCGGTACAGCCAGCCGCATGCGTCAGCGTACGGTATGCCTCGAAGGTGCCCCCCAGCAGCGGGCGCAGCGCGTCGGCGATCTCCTCGACGCGTCCACGCCGGCTGGAGCGGATGAAGCGCCACAACCACGGCGTCGCCCGCGGCAGGTAACCCCATTTGACGGACAGCGGCGCAGCCGGGTCGGTGAGCCACTGGGGCACCTTCCTGAGAATCCCCGGCATGCCGACCGGCACCACCGAGCCCGGGCTGAGGATGCCGGCGTTGCCCATCGACGTGAACTCGCCCGGGGGGCCGCGATCGACCAGCGTCACCGCATGGCCGTCGCGCTGCAGGTAGCTGGCCACCGCGACGCCGACGATGCCCGCGCCGATCACCGTGATGCCCGGCGCGCTCAATGAAGGTCTCCGGGCGCGCCGGCAGCCCGATGGCCGTCCTCCGGCGCGACGTCCGCGCCGCAGTTCCAGCAGCAGCCGAAATTCGACGGGCTGTCCTCGCCGCAGGCACCGCAATGAACGCTGCCGCTGGCTGATCGCCGTGCCGCGTGCGCAGCGACGACCGCGCGTGCGCGCGCGAGGTCTCGCTCGTCGGCGATCCAGACTTCCGGCCAGGTCTCGCCGAACGGCAGGTCGCCCATCGCACCGACCGCGTTGGCGTTGAACAGGTGCGTGCGGATCTGCACGTCGGCGAGCGAATCGGCGAGCAGCCGCGCGTCGACGAGGTCGCTGGCCGAGTACACCCGCTTCACCTCGGCAGCCCGCTCGATGCCGCGGCAGGGACAGGGACGGGGACAGGGACAGGCATCAGGCCGCCACGGCAGCCGGCGCCGACCGATGGAGGTCGAAGGCATCGGCGATCAGTTCATATGAACGCCTCCGGGTGGAATAATCGCCGGTGATCGTGAGGATCATCAGTTCATCGGCGCAGAACGTGTCGGCCAGCGCCAGCATTTCGCGCCGCAGCCGCTGCGGAGAGCCGATCAGGGTGCGCGCACGGTTGCGCGCAACCACGGCACGCTCAGGCGCGCTGTACCCATAGCCGTCGGCCTCCGCCTGCGAGGGTACCGGCAGGTTGATGCCCTGCTCCATGCGCAGCCGACGCAGGTCGATCGACCCGGCGAGGCGATCGGCCTCGGCGTCGGTCGGCGCGCATACCGCGAACACGGTCAGCATCGCATGCGGCGCGGCTTCGCGCGGCGACGCACGATAGCGCTCGCGGTAGGCGTTCATCACCGCCTCGCCGCCGTGCGCGCTGATGAAGTGCGCGAAAGAGAATCGCAGCCCCAGGTGCGCGGCCAACGCACCGCTGTAGTCGGAGGAACCGAGCAGCCACACCTCTGGCGAGCCCTCGCCCGCAGGCTGGGCTGTGACGCGCGCGAACGGATGGTCTGCGGGCAGGGTGCGGTCGAGGAAACCGACCAGATCGACCACCTGCTGCGGGAATTCCTCGGCAGTAGGATAGCGCCCGCCACCGACCGCGATCGCCGTGCGCTGGTCGCTGCCGGGCGCACGTCCGATACCGAGGTCGATCCGTCCGGGAAACAGTGCCTCGAGCATGCGGAACTGCTCGGCGACCTTCAGTGCGCTGTAGTAGGGCAGCAGCACACCGCCGGTGCCGACGCGGATGGTCGAGGTCGCCGCTGCCACCCGACCGACCAGTATCTCGGGGCAGGGATCGGCGAGCGCATTCGTCGAATGATGTTCGGCCAGCCAGTAACGCGAATAGCCCAGCGA
>CAMDXD010000381.1 GCA_945877995.1 Bordetella parapertussis | reverse complement strand
CGTGCACTACCAGGGCGCCTGCGGCAGTTGCCCGAGTTCCACCTCCGGGACCCTGTCGGCCATCGAGAACATCGTTCGCACGATCGAACCCGAACTGGAAGTCGTCGCGGTATGAGCGACTGGACGTCCGTGGCGCCGGCGGCCGGGATCGAACCTGGCACCTACCGTACTGTAGATCTCGATGGTACCGCCGTCGCCGTTTTCAACGTCGGCGGCGCGTTCTTCGCCATCGAGGACGTGTGTACCCACGACGGCGGGCGTCTGGCCGGCGGTACGATCGAGGGCGGCCAGGTGGTGTGTCCGCGGCACGGTGCGCGCTTCTGCATACGCACAGGTGCGGCGCTCAGCGCGCCGGCCTACGAGCCGACGGCCTGCCTGCCGGTGCGGGTAGAGCAGGGCGAAGTACAAGTCAGGGACGACCGGTGGGACTGACCTGCAAGAGGTTCGCCTGGATACGCTGACCCACGCATTGACCGGCTTGCTCGCGGCCCGCGTCGTCGCCCCCGTGGCGGTTTCCCGCGGGCTGGAAGCCCCGTCCGGGCCAGGGGTCGCCGCGTGCATGACGGTGGGATTCTGCGCCGCGGCCTTCCCGGACATCGACAGCGTGTTGGCCCTGCTGTCGCCGATCGCCTACCTCGCCGGTCATCGCGGCATCACGCACTCGTTGCTGCTGCTCCCGGTGTGGGCCGCCCTGATGGCGTGGCTGTTCAGCAGCTTCGGGCGCAAGCGAGAATGCCTGAAGCCCTTCTTCGTGATCAGCGCGGCTGCGCTGGCGGTGCATGTCGCGGGCGACGTGATCACCACCTTCGGGACGATGCTGCTCGCGCCGCTCTCCGACCGGCGGTTCGCCCTGTCCACCACGTTCATCATCGACCTCTGGTTCAGCGGCATCGCGCTGGCCGGTGTCGCGGCCTCGTTGCTGCTTCCGCGCTGGCGCCTGCCAGCGGTGGCCAGCCTGTTTGCGTTGTGCGGTTACGTCGCGTTTTCCTCGCTGCAGCACGACCGCGCGATCGAAGTCGGCTTCGCACGGGCGACGGCCAACGGCTGGTCCGATGCGACGGTGAGCGCCGTGCCGCAGCCGCTGTCCCCGTTCAACTGGATGGTGGCGGTCGAGAACGGCGAGCGCTACGAGATCGCCCGAGTGAACCTGCGCCGCACCGAGCTGCTGGTGGCCGGCGAGGACGCTGGGTTCCTGCGCCGGCTCGACGCAGGGTATCGCCCGGTCGAACAGGCTGCGTGGGCGCCGGCGACGCGTTTCGGCATTGACGAAGATGCGCGCGAAATCGCGCAAGCTGTTTGGGACCAGCCGGGTTTCGAGACGATGCGCTGGTTCTATGCGCTGCCGGCGCTGTATGCGATACAGCGCGCGGGCGGCGAACAGTGTGCATGGTTCCAGGACCTGCGCTTCGCGGTACCCGGCCGCGCTTCGGTACCGTTCCGTTATGGCATGTGCCGCGCCAGCCCGTCTGCACCGTGGCAGCGATTCGAGATGGTCGGTGAAGACGGGCGCCGTCCGTTCTGACAGGAGGAGTACCCACGATGGTCACGCCGGAGCAGGTCAAGCAGTACATCGAGCAGGGTATGCCCTGCGAGTTCGTCGAGGTCAGTGGCGATGGCGCCCATTTCGAGGCGGTGATCGTCAGCACGTTGTTCGCCGGCAAGAGCAAGGTGCAGCAGCACCAGGTGGTCTACAAGGCGCTCGGGGACCGCATGCGCGAAGAGATCCACGCGCTGTCGATGCAGACGCTCACCCCCGAGGCCTGGAAGAGCCGCGACTGAGCGCGCGACCGAGCAAGGGCGGTCGCCGTCGGGGCAGCGCGTCAGCGCGTCAGCACGTCAGCACGTCAGCACGTCAGCGCGGCCCGGGCTCCAGCCGCAGCAGCCGCCCGGCGCGCTCGTCGGTGAGCAGGTACACCAGCCCGTCCGGGCCGACGCGCACGTCGCGGATGCGCGCGAGCCCCTGTAGCAGCCTTTCCTCGTGCACGACCCTCTCGCCGTCGAGTTCCAGGCGGTGCAGGGCCTGGCCCCGCAGCGCGCCGACCAGCAGATTTCCCCGCCATGCGGGGAAGGCACTGCCTGAATAGAAGGCCATGCCCGAGGGTGCGATCGATGGCGTCCATTTTGTGAGTGGCTGCTCCATGCCAGCCCGGGCGGTGCCTTCGCCGATCCGGGTGCCGATGCCGTAATTGACTCCGTAGGTGATGACCGGCCAGCCGTAGTTGCGTCCAGCCCGCATCACGTTCACTTCGTCGCCGCCCTGCGGGCCGTGCTCATGCGTCCACAGTTCGCCGGTCACCGGATGGATCGCGGCGCCCTGCATGTTCCGGTTGCCCAGGGTGAACTTCTCCGGGCGCGCGCCGGCTACCTTGACGAAGGGATTGTCGGCCGGTATTCGGCCGTCATCATGGAGCCGGATCACCGAGCCGGCATGGTCGTCCAGCCGTTGCGCGCGCTGCATCTCGCCCCGGTCGCCTAGCGTTATGTACAGGAAGCCCTTCGCATCGAACGCAAGCCTGGAGCCGAAGTGCTGGCCGCGCGTGGACCGCGGCGCCATACGGAACACGCTTTTCACGTCTTCCAGCAGCATCCGGCCGGACTGCTCGACCAGCCGGCCGCGCAAGACCTCCGTGCCGACGCCGTCGGCATCGCCGCTCGCCAGCGACAGGTAGATCCATCGATTGGCTGCGAACTGCGGGTGCAGCGCCACGTCCAGCAGCCCACCCTGTCCGACCAACGCCACCCGTGGCAGCCCTTCGACCGGACGCGGATCGGCGACGCCATCCCGTCCGACCACGCGCAGCCGGCCGGCCCGCTCGGTGACCAGCATGCGCCCGTCGGGCAGGAAGGCGAGGCTCCACGGAAACTCGAGCCCTGCGGTGAGCGTGCTCAGCCGCAGCGATCCGCGCTCGCCCTGCACGATCTGCCCATCGGCCGGCTGGGCCGATGCCGGTACTGGCCGCGTCGCCGCGACTACCGCCGCGAACACCGCGGCGAGAAGAGCGGGCGCAAGGCGCAGTAAAGGCCCTCGTGCAGTGGCGCGGCGGGCGCGTGCAGGGCAAGCGGGGCAGGGCGCGCGCGAAGCGCGGTTCGACGACGGCAAGGCCATGGCGATGCTCCATGCAGGTGCGCGAATCCCGCAGCATAGCAACGCGGTGCAGCGCGCGGCGAGTACATGCCTGCGCCCGGGCCGGCGTGCGCGGCGCTGGTGGTCGGCACGTGAGGCACGTGCACCACCCTCGCGAGGGCGATCTGCCGTCGGTATACTCGGAAAGTATTCGTCCTGAAGCCGGGGCGGGCCTCCGGGCCGCGATCATCGAGGCCGCTGGGCCGGCGGCTGGGACTGTCCCAGCCCCCGACCCACGCGACCGCGGGTCGCCCTTTCAACATGCCGACCGAAGGTCACGAAGGAGCGCCGTACATGCCGCCCGACCAGGAAATCCGCGCCGCTGCGCTCGATTACCACCGATTTCCCCGCCCCGGGAAGATTTCGGTCACCCCGACCAAGGGCCTGACCAACCAGCGCGACCTCGCGCTCGCCTACACGCCCGGCGTGGCCGCCGCCTGCGAACTGATCGCGGCCGATCCCGCCGAGGCGCGCAACATGACCAGCCGTGGCAACCTGGTCGCCGTGATCACCAACGGCACCGCGGTGCTCGGGCTGGGTGCCATCGGCCCGCTGGCCGCGAAGCCGGTGATGGAAGGCAAGGCGGTCCTGTTCAAGAAGTTCGCGGGTATCGACGTGTTCGACATCGAGATCGACGAGCGCGACCCGCAGAAGCTCGTCGATATCATCGCCGCCCTCGAGCCGACCTTCGGTGGCATCAACCTCGAGGACATCAAGGCGCCGGAGTGCTTCTACGTCGAGCGCAAGCTGCGCGAACGGATGAAGATCCCGGTGTTCCACGACGACCAGCACGGAACCGCGATCATCGTCGGCGCGGCCATCGTGAACGGCCTGAAGGTGGTCGGCAAGGACATCGACAAGGTGCGCCTCGTTGTCTCGGGCGCCGGTGCCGCCGCGCTCGCCTGTCTCGACCTCCTGGTCAAGATGGGGCTGCCGCGCCGGAACATCACCGTCACCGACATTGAAGGCGTCGTGTACAAGGGCCGCACGAAACTGATGGACCCCGACAAGGACCTCTATGCGATCGACACCGAAGCGCGCACGCTCGGCGAAGTGATCGCGGGGGCCGACGTGTTC
>CAMDXD010000380.1 GCA_945877995.1 Bordetella parapertussis | reverse complement strand
CGTGTATTGCGTGACCTAGACCCTTTTGCGTTCATGTATCGCCTGTGCCAGTGTGCCGCTGTCGACATGCTCGAGTTCGCCGCCGACCGGGATGCCGCGTGCGATCCGCGTGCAGGAGAGGCCACGCGCGCCGAGCAGTTCACCGAGGTAGTGGGCCGTGGCCTCGCCTTCCACGGTGTAATTCATCGCAAGTATGACCTCGCTGACCTTGCCGTCGAGCGCACGTGCCGCCAGGCGGTCGAGGTCGAGTTCCCCAGGCCCCATCCCGTCGAGCGGCGACAACCTGCCCATCAGTACGAAATAGCGCCCGGCAAAGCAGCGCGCCTGTTCGACCATCAGGACATCGGCAGGCATCTCGACGATGCACAGCTTGGTCTCGTCGCGCCGCGGCGACGCGCACAACAGGCACAGCGGCCCATCGCTGAAGTCGTTGCACAGTTCGCAGTGGTGGACGTCCGACAGCGCACGCTCGAGCCCGGCCCCGAGCCGCCTGGCACCGTCACGATCGTGCTGCAGCAGGTGGTAGGCCATGCGCTGCGCGCTTTTCGGGCCGACACCGGGCAGGCAGCGCAGGGCCTCCATCAGTGTCGCCAGCGCGCTCGGGGGATTCGACATGCGGTCGGCTGCGCGACGGGACTGGACGAGCCGTTCAGAACGGGAGCTTCAGGCCAGGCGGCAGGCCCATGCCCGCGCTCATCGCGCCCATCTTCTCCTGGACCGTCGCCTCGACCTTGCGCACGGCGTCGTTGACCGCCGCAGCCACGAGGTCCTCCAGCAGTTCGCGATCGTCGCCAACCACGCTGGGATCGATCGAGACGCGCTTCACGTCGTGCCGGCAGGTCATCGTGACCTTGACCAGTCCCGCACCGGCCTGCCCTTCGACCTCCTGGGTAGCCAGCTGTTCCTGCATGCGGCGCATGTTTTCCTGCATCTGCTGCGCCTGCTTCATCAAGTTGCCGATGGCACCTTTCATCTCGGGTCTCGTCCAGTGTTGGCAGCGGGGACTGCTGCGGGGGTGTCGGGTGATTTCGGAGTGATGGCCGCCTCGTCGAGGCGGGCGTCGAACTGCTCGATCAGCGTGCGCACGAACGGGTCGGATTCGATCGCGACAACCGCCTCGACCTGCTGCCGTCGCCGTGCCTGGCGGTCGATTTCGACCGGCGTTTCATTTTCCGGTGCACCCACGCACACGCGCAGGTGCACATCGTTGCCCAACTCGTGCGACAGGTGCTGCTGGAGCTTATCCTGATAAGCCTTCTCGAGCAGGTGGCGATGCGCTTCGGGCAGCACCAGTTCGATCCGGTCGACGCCGCCGGCATTCTCATGCGAGCCGAGCGCGCAGTGCTGGGCGAGCATGCGTGCCATGCCGGACACGCGTGCCGAAGCGATGAACTCAGCCCAGTCGTCCCGGGTCAGCTTTTTTTTTTCGGTGGCGGCCCTCGCAGCCGCCAGCGCCGCCGCGCCCTGCCCTGCGGGTCGCGCCGGTGGCGGCGCCGTTGACGATACCGCCGCCGCCGCAGCAGCGACTGCCGATGCCCTGGCGGGCGGGGCCTGCGGGCGTTCCGGCGCGCGCGCTGGCGCCGATTGCGCCTCGGCGCTGCCTTCGCGTTCCGGGGCGAATGCCAGCATCCGCAGCATCGACATGGAGAAGCCGGCATGCTCGTCGGGTGCGAGGCCGATCTCGTCCACGCCCTGGACTGCGATCTGGTAGCAGAGCTGGACCTCCTGCGCACTGAATTGCGCCGCGAGCTCGCGCCACAGGGCGACATCCGGGTCGTCGTCGCGCAGGGCGTCCGGGACCAGCTGAATCACCGCCAGCCGGTGCAGCACGCCGGCCAGTTCGCGCAGCGCAGCCTCGAAGGCGACGCCGCGTTCGGCCAGGCTTTCGATACCCGCGACGAGGCCGGGGCCATCGGCCTGCGCGACCGCCGCAAGCAGTTCGAACAGATAGCGCTGGTCGATCACGCCGAGCATCTCGCGCGTCGAAGCCTCGTCGACCCGTCCGCTGCCATGGGCGATTGCCTGGTCGGTCAGCGACAGCGCGTCGCGAAGGCTGCCCTGTGCGGCACGGGCGATCAGGTTGAGCGCGCCAGTGTCGAACGCGACCGATTCCTCGCCGAGCACGAACGCGAGCCGCGATGCGATGAGCTGCGGCGGGATGTTCTTGAGGTTGAACTGGAGGCAGCGCGAGAGGACCGTCACCGGGATCTTCTGGGGATCGGTGGTGGCCAGGATGAACTTCACATGCTCGGGTGGCTCTTCCAGCGTCTTCAGCATCGCGTTGAAGGCCGACTTCGACAGCATGTGCACTTCGTCGATGATGTAGACCTTGTAGCGTCCCGTCGTCGGCGCGTACATCGCGTTCTCGAGCAGTTCGCGCATGCTGTCGACCTGCGTGTTCGACGCGGCATCGAGTTCGATAAGGTCGACGAAACGGCCGGCATCGATCTGCAGGCAGGCATCGCAGGCCCCGCACGGCGTGCTGGAAACGCCCCGCCCGCAGTTCAGCGCCTTGGCCAGGATGCGCGCAAGGGTGGTCTTGCCAACGCCGCGCGTGCCGGTGAACAGCCACGCGTGGTGCAGCCGGCCGCGGTCGAGCGCGTTGGCGAGCGCGCGCACGACATGTTCCTGGCCGGTCAACTCGGGGAAGCCCTTCGGGCGCCACTTGCGTGCCAGCGCCTGCGTCATGCCAGTCATCGGGAGCGCGCGTTCAGGAGTGGTATCGAAGACGGGTAGAGACTGCAGGCTGATGCAGCAGTTCGGCTGGCCCAGCCCGGCGCTGGACAGCTGCTCATCGATACGCTGGACCGCCAGCTGCGGATGATGTCGGGGCGCAGGGCTCCCCGACATGAACGAAAAAGGGGGGTGGCGAGCCTGACCCCCGGCACTTGCAGTGAGTAGCTGTGGCTGCTTCCTTCCGGACCTGACCAGATTCACCACGCTGCAATGCGGGGAGGCCCGCCATTGAGTTCTAGTGTACCGCTTTACAGCCCGGGCGAATAATGATTCCATCTCTGGACAACAACAGCATGAGCGGCAGCAGACGCCTGCCTTCCAAGGAGGAATCCCGATGGCGACGATCGAATCCGTACTCCATGAAACCCGGCTGTTCGCGCCGCCGGCCTCGTTTGCCGAACGCGCAACCCTCTGCGGCATGGATGCCTACAAGGCCCTGTGCGCCGAGGCCGAGCGCGACTACGAGGGGTTCTGGGCGAGGCTTGCACGCGAACACATCGGCTGGAAGACCCCGTTCACGAAGGTGCTCGACGAATCGAACGCACCGTTCTTCCGCTGGTTCGAAGACGGCACGCTGAACGCCTCCTGGAACTGCCTCGACCGTCACCTGGACACGATCCCGGACAAGACCGCCATCGTGTTCGAAGCCGACGATGGCAAGGTCTTGCGGGTCACCTATCGCGAGCTCTACCACCGCGTCTGCCGCTTCGCCAACGCGCTGAAGTCGCGCGGCATCGAGGCAGGCGACCGGGTCATCGTGTACATGCCGATGTCGGTCGAGGCGGTGGTCGCGATGCAGGCCTGCGCCCGCATCGGTGCCACGCACTCGGTCGTGTTCGGCGGTTTTTCAGCCAAGAGCCTGCATGAACGGATCATCGATGTCGGCGCGATCGCGGTGATCACCGCAGACGGCCAGGTGCGCGGCGGCAAGGAGATCCCGCTCAAGCCGACCGTCGATGAAGCGTTCTCGCTCGGCGACTGCGACAGCGTGAAGGACGTGATCGTCTACCGCCGCACCGGCAGCCCGGTGGCCTTCGAAGCCGGTCGCGACCGCTGGTGGCACGACGTCGAGCAGGGCCAGGCCGACACCTGCGAGCCGGCCTGGGTCGGCGCCGAGCACCCACTGTTCATTCTTTACACCTCCGGCTCCACCGGCACGCCCAAGGGCGTGCAGCACTCCACCGGCGGCTACCTGCTGCATGCCGCACTGACGATGCGCTGGACATTCGACCACAAGCCGGACGACGTGTTCTGGTGCACCGCCGACGTCGGCTGGGTCACCGGCCACACCTATGTCTGCTACGGCCCGCTGGCCGCAGGCGCCACCCAGGTGATATTCGAGGGCGTGCCGACTTACCCGGACGCTGGCCGCTTCTGGAAGATGATCCAGGACCACAAGGTTTCGATCTTCTACACCGCGCCCACCGCGATACGTTCGCTGATCAAGGCTGCCGAAGCCAATGCG
>CAMDXD010000379.1 GCA_945877995.1 Bordetella parapertussis | reverse complement strand
GGCCGAAGTTGCCGATCAGCCCGGAGGTAGACGTCATGAACACATAGGCGCCGCTGCCCTGTTCCTTGAAGTGGTTGGCGGCGGCGCGCGCGACGTGGTAGGACCCGTACAGGTGGACCTTGATGACTGCGTCGAACTCGACTTCGCTCATCTTGTGGAAGAAGCGGTCGCGCAGGATGCCAGCGTTGTTGATCACCCCGTCGATGCGGCCGAACGCGCTGAGCGCGCTGCCGACGATGCCTTCGCCGCCCTTCGGGTCGGCAACGTTGTCGGTGTTCGCCACGGCGTGGCCACCGGCGGCAGTGATCTCGTCGACCACCTGCTGCGCCGGGCCGGCATCCAGGCCTTCGCCGGTCAGCGACGCACCGATGTCGTTCACCACCACTGCAGCGCCTGCGGCCGCGCACGCCAGCGCGAGGTCGCGGCCGATGCCGCCGCCCGCGCCGGTGACCGCGACGACCTTGCCGTCCAGCATGCCCATCTGTGTCTCCTCCTGCGTGTGTTGCCGCACGTGAATGCCGGCCAGCGGTACGGACCCGCGGATCGTCTTGGGGTCAGACTCCGGGGTCTGACCTCAGGGTCTGACCCCAGGATCAGCCTCTCCGGTCAGCGTCCGGTGGCGGCGTCGCGATACCAGGCAGCGATGATCGCACGCTCATCGTCGGTGATGCCGGTCAGGTTGCCCGGCGGCATCACTTTTGCCAGCACGGTCTGCTGGTGGATCTTCTGCGCGAGCTGCGTGATGCGCTCGGGCGTGTCGAGCATGATGCCGCCCGGCGGTTGCGCGAACCCCGGCTGCGTGGGCGTGGCTGCGTGACAGGACTGGCAGCGCAGCGCCATCACCTGCTGAACGTCCGCGATCGTCGCCGTGCGCCCGGCGGCGCCCTCGGGTGCCCGCGGCACGATCAGCGCCGCGAGCACGACCACCATGGCTGCCGCGGCCGGCGGCAGCCATGCGATGGTCTGCCCGGCATTGCGCCGGTTGAAGTAGTGCCGGACGACGCCGCCGATCAGGAACACCGCGACCAGTACCGCCCATGCGTGCGGATGGCCGTAGGTCATCGGATAGTGTCCGGACAGCATGATGAACACGACCGGCAGCGTCACGTAGTTGTTGTGTACCGAGCGCTGCTTGCCCCAGCGGCCATACTTCGGATCCGGCACCTCGCCGGCCGACATGGCCGCCACCATCTTCTTCTGGCCCGGGATGATCACCATCGCCACGTTGGCCACCATGATGGTTCCGACCATGACGCCGACCTGCAGGTAGGCGCCGCGCCCGCCGAACAACTGCGCGCAGCCCCAGGCGGCCAGGGCGATCAGCACGAAGCCCACCAGTGCGAGCCACCCGTCATGCCTGCCCAGCGGCGAGCGGCACAGCCCGTCGTAGACCACCCAGCTGGCAACGATCAGGCCGAGGCTTGCCAGCACCGCGGTCGACGGCGCGATGTCGAGCACTGCGCGGTCGACCAGCATGGTCTCGGCATGCAGGTAGTAGGTGACCACGAACAGCGCGAAGCCGCTGATCCAGGTCCAGTAGGCTTCCCATTTGAACCAGTGCAGCCGTTCCGGCAACCGGTCGGGCGCGACCACGTACTTCTGCTTGTGGTAGAAGCCGCCGCCGTGGATGGACCAGTTCTCGCCGAGCACGCCCTTCTTCGGCGGGTTCGGCGGATCGAGCGAGTTGTCGAGCGCGACGAAATAGAAAGAGGCGCCGATCCAGACGATACCGGCGATCACGTGCAGCCAGCGCAGCAGCAGGCTGGCCCAGTCGAGGAGGTAAGCTTCCATGTATTAGCGTTCGCGTTGCGGTGCAGCGATGGTACTACGCGTCCCGCGCGGGCTTTGCGGTAGGCTGCGTGGGCAGAGGAAATAAACCACGGACCGCACGCACCCGTCGGGCGGCCGAACCGGAGGAGAAAGACCGATGAAGCGCACCGTCGCCGCGTTCGTGGCCCAGGCTGCATGCCTGCTGTCGATCCCGTTGGTCCTGGCCCTGCAGCCGACATCGGTGCAGGCACAGGGAACCGCCTGGCCGAGCCGGCCGATCCGGATGCTGGTGCCGTTCGTCGCCGGCGGTTCTTCCGACATCGTCGGACGCAGCGTCGCCATCCGCATGCAGGAGGCGCTCGGCCAGACGGTCATCGTCGACAACCGGCCCGGTGCCAACGGTGCGATCGCCGGCCAGATACTCGCCAAGGCCAGCCCTGACGGCTACACGCTGATGGTCGGGTCGATCGGCGTGTTCGCGATCAACGTCGCGCTGTTCAAGGACCTGTCGTACGATCCGTTGCGCGACTACGACCTGCTGACCGTCGCGGTGCGCAACCCGAACGTGCTGATCACCAGCCAGAAGGTCGCCGCGGCGAGCGTGAAGGACCTGGTCGGCCTGTTGCAGAAGAGTCCCGGCAAGCTGACTTTCGTGTCGTCGGGCACGGGGTCTTCCGACCATCTTTCTGCCGAGCTGTTCTGGCAGCGGACGAAGACCACCGGCATCCATGTGCCGTACAAGGGCGGTGCCGCCGCGATGGCGGACATGGTGGGTGGACAGGTCGATGCATCGTTCCAGAACCTCGGCGCGGCGACCGGCCACATCAAGGCCGGCCGGCTGCGTGCGCTCGCGGTCACGGGCGACCGGCGCTCGCCGCAGTTGCCGGAGGTGCCGACCATGCTGGAGCTCGGCTTCCCGGGTTTCGAGGTCTATTCCTGGCAGGCGTTCGCCGCCCCGCGCGGCCTGCCGAAGGACGTCCGCAGCCGGATGGAAGGCGCGGTGGTCTCGGCGTTGAAACTTCCGCAGGTGCGCCAGTCGATGGACGAGATCGGCTTCGAGGTGGTCGCCAATACCAGCGCCGAGTTCGATGCCTTCCTGAGGGGGGAGATAGCGCGCTGGAAGCAGGTCGTGCAGACTGCGAACATCCAGCCGAACTGACAGGGTAGCGATGCTCGCCGCGTGGTACGAAACGAACGGGCCTGCGGGTGAGGTGCTGCAGGTCGGCGAACGGCCCGACCCCGAGCCCGGTCCGCACGAGGTTCGTGTCCGGCTGCACACCGCAGCGGTGAATCCCTCGGACGTGAAGGCGCGCGCCGGTTCGCGCAAGCCGATACCGCCGTACGTGATCCCGGGTAGCGACGGGGCCGGCCGCATCGACCGCGTCGGGCCCTACGTCGACCCCGGACGCATCGGCGAGCGGGTCTGGATCTACAACGCCCAATGGGGCCGGCCGTTCGGGGCGAGCGCGCAGTTCGTCTGCCTGCCCGAGACGCTGGCCGTTCCACTGGCGGAGTCACTCGATTTCGCACAGGGCGCATGCCTGGGCATTCCCTGCATGACCGCGCACCGGTGCCTGTTCGCCGACGGGCCGGTCGAAGGCCTGAACGTGCTGGTCACCGGGGGGGCGGGCGTCGTTGGCCACTACGCGATCCAGCTGGCGAAATGGGCCGGGGCTCGCGTGGCCGCGACGGTCAGCTCGCCCGAGAAGGCTGCGCATGCGCGCGCGGCGGGTGCGGACGTGGTGATCGACTACCGGCGTTCGGACGTCGTGCGGGACGTGCGGGCGGCGATCGGCGGCATCGACCGGGTGGTGGAGGTCGACCTCGGCGTGAACCTGCCGGTGTCCGCTGAGCTGCTGCGGCCCAACGGTGCGATCGCCGCCTACGCGACCACCGGCAAGCCGGTGCCCGAGCTTCCCTACGCGGCGATGCTCTGGAAGAACCCGGTGGTTCGGCAGGTGTTCGTCTATACGATGCCCGATGCCGCGAAGCGCCACGCGATCGCCGATATCGGCCGCTGGGTACGGGAAGAAAAGTCCGATAGAAGACCTTCATTCGCGATCGCCGGGCGTTTTCCGCTCGAACACGCGGTGGACGCGCACCGCGCGGTGGAATCGGGCAACAAGATCGGGCAAGTTGTACTCGAAATTCCCTAGCGTGCACGAGGCTGCGATGGACGAGCAAGCGCGTAAACTGCTGACCGCACTGGTCAACCGGGTGCCGCGGCGGTCCTGTCTTCGCGCGGCTTCCTGCGCGACGCGGCGGCGATCAGTGCCGGGATACTCGGTGGCACCCTGCTGGTAGCCGCCACTGCGCTGTTCGACAACGATGCGCCCGATACCGGGGCCGACTTCCCTCCCGGCGACCTGATCTGGCGGGCCATGCCACCGGCGTCGGTCGACCGGGCCGGCCAGGGCTAGCCGCCGAAGAAGTC
>CAMDXD010000378.1 GCA_945877995.1 Bordetella parapertussis | reverse complement strand
TCCGCCGCCGACGGCCACGTCAGGCCTTGGCCGGCACGGCCGGGTTCAGCGAATAGACACCGGTGAGGGAGGCGGTGCCCAGCGTGTGCGCGGCGATCGCAGCGCGCACGTCGGCGCCGGTGAAGCGGCCTTCGACCGGGCAGCGCTCGACATCGAGCGCATGCAGCGTGAATACGTAGTGGTGGACGATCGAATCGTTCCACGGCGGGCACGGGCCGTCATAGCCGTGGTAGTCGCCGCCCATGTCCTTGTCGCCACCGAACCAGAGCGTGTAATCGTTCACCCCCTGCCGGGTGCCGTGCGGGCCCTGGGGACCGGGCTTGCCCTTCGCGGTGACCGAGTCGCTGAACTCGCCTTCCTTCAGCCCCGCGAGCGAGGCCGGGATGTCGACCAGCACCCAGTGGAAGAAGTCGATGCGCGCGAGCGACTTCGGGATCGTGCGCCCTTCCTGGTTGACGTCGGTCGCCTCGCTCGGCACGTCCGGGTCGCAGCACAGCAGCACCAGCGACTTCGTGCCCGCAGGCAGGTCGGCCCAGGCGAGGTCCGGGCTCAGGTTGTCCGACAGGCCGGCATGGGTGGCCGCGTCGGGCTTGCAGAAGGCGAACTTCGAAGGGATCGGGGCGTTGTCGGCGAATGCGTGCGAGGTCAGTTTCATCGGCGGCTCCGCGGGCAGGAAACGGAATGACGAGGCCGGCTGCGTCCATTCCGGGACGGCAGCCGGGACCGGATGCCGTCCTGCAGGGTATCCGGACGGCACGGCGTGATCACACGCCGGACAGATACCGATGATAAACGGGCTGCGCCCTCAGCGGGCGCCAGTCGCCAGTCGTACGGCCCGCTGGTCCCCGGGCTGCAGGGCCAGCCGGGCGACGCTGGCATGGAACACGGCCATGTCGCCCCCGGCCTCCGCCAGCATCCGCTGGAACGCGGGCACGTACGCGGTGTACAGGGCTACCGACGCGAGCTGGGCATTGTTGGGTCCGTCGCCGAACCAGCGGTCGAAGCCGTCGAACGGCAGCGCCGGACGATCGGCCGTCGCGGGCAGGCCCCATGCCTGCCGGAACGCTGCGTATTCGGTGCGCAGGCGCTCGTCCAGCCCCGCCCGGCTCTTGCGCTTCGCCGCGGCGTCGAGCGGCTCGCGGAACAGCGCCGCGAGCCGCTCGCGATGCGCGAGCAAGATCTCGAAGAAGGCTTCCCGGCGCTCGAGTGTGCGCGCGTACGCGGCACCGGCAGCCGGGTCGCCGCCGGCCTTCATCCACCGGCGCACACCCTCGATTTCCACCGCCACGGCATAGGATTCGTTGAACGCGGTATCGCCAGGCAAGTACACGCGCTGGTGCGCCAGTTCATGGAAGATCAGCCGGGCAAGCTCCGCCTCGGGCCAGCGCACGAACGTGTTGAGCACCGGGTCGTCGAACCAGCCGAGCGTGGAATACGCCGGTACCGGACCGACCCAGGTCTGCAGGCCCTCTTCATGCTGCGCCCGCTCGGCGAAGCGGTCAGCAGCCGCGCGGTCGAAGTAGCCCCGGTAGCCGACGCAGCCCGCGATCGGGAAACACCACTGCTTCGCTTCGACCGAAAACTCGGAGGCGGCGAACACGTTCCAGACGACCGCCGACCGGCCCAGGTCCGCGTAGGTGCGATAGCTGCCGTTGTCGGGCAAGGCCAGTTCCCGGCTGGCAAATTCGCGGATGCGCAGGACCCGCGCAAGGCGCTCCTTCAGGTCGGCGGGCGTTGCCGGATCGGCCACTACGTCCTCGATCGCCCGCGACCGTGCAAGCAGGCCCAGGTGACCCTGGACCGCCTGCGCGTAGAAGCCAACCGTCGTGCAGCCGCCGAGCAGCCCGACCTGCAACGCGGCCAGCAGCCCGACCCCCGCCAGGCCCAGCGAACGCTTCACACGCGCGGTGCGCCCGGGCTGAACCGCCCGGTGCGCAGGAAGGCTGCCACCTCATCGGCCACCCCGGCGGACAGGATCAGCGAACTGTGCGCCACCGGCATCAGGATGGTGTCGCAGGCACCGGGCACCTGCGCCTCTTCGAGCGAGACCGCGCCATCGTTGACACCGGGAAAGCGGATGAGCATCCGCGACAGCCCCAGCGGCCTGCTGCCCGCGATCACGCCGACCTGATGCCTGGGGTCGGGCCGAGGGCGCGGCGTGGCCAGCCATTCGCGCAGCGTGCGCCCCAGCATCCGGTGGCCGCCTGGCAACCGGAGCAGCGAATGTGCGGCAGCACTGTCCGCATAGGGTATTCCCAGCAGGACCACGCGTGAAACCCGCTCGGCCAGCGCCGGACTGTCGGCCAGCGCACGCAGCAGCAGCGCACCCCCGGTGCTGTGCCCGACCAGGTGAAGCCTGACCGGCGCATCGCCGTCCCTGCCCTTGCGGTCGTCGGCAAGCGCGAACGCTGCGAGTCGTCGGGCGTTGGTCGACAGATCATCTGCGACGCTGGCATAGCCGAACGATCGTGCATGGAACCCCGCCCTGCGCAGGCGGTTTCCGAGCAGCGCCATCGACGCTGCCGGCATCCACAGGCCGTGGGCCAGCACGACCTTGTCAGGTGACGACGGCATCCGACAAAGCATCCAGGTGCGCGACCTCGCCCCAGACTTCGAGCCGGAACCGGCCGCCCTCGTGTTCAAGGCAGTTGTAGGCCGCGTTGTACAGGCTGAACACCCGTGGCTGGTCGAGCGCGATCGCGTGTGTGTGCCGATACATCATGTCGAGGATGCCGCCATGTGCGACCACGCAGAGCGCGCCGCCCGGATGCGCATCGACCAGCGAGGTGACCGCATCGACCGTGCGCTCGTAGAGGTCGCGGAAGCTCTCGCCACCCGGGATGCGGAAGTCGGCATCGCGATGCTTCGATCGCGCATGGGCCTCGGGATGGCTCGCCGCGATCTCCGCGCTGGTCTTGCCCTCCCATTCGCCGAAGTCCATCTCGCGCAACCGGCGGTCTGCGACCGGCTGCACGGCATCGGGGCGTTCGGCGAGCGCGGCCTGCCCGATCGCCTGCGCGGTGTCCCAGGCGCGCTGCAGGTCGCTCGCATAGATCGCGGTGAACCGTTCGCGCTTCAGACGCTGCCCGATCGCCAGTGCCTGCTGACGGCCCAGCGAGGACAGCGGCGTATCGGTCTGCCCCTGGATGCGGCGGTCGCGGTTCCAATCGGTCTCGCCGTGGCGGATCAGCACGACCCGCGTCGTCACGGTGCCCCCACCCGACTCACTGGCCATCGGCCGGCTTTCCATCGGCTGACTGGCCGTCCAGTTCCGCCTTGATGATCTGGAACGCCGCCGCCAGCGTCTTCTCGTAGCGCGCACGCTCGGCGGCGATCGTCTCCGGCGTCCACTGGTAGAAGCCCTCGCCGGTCTTCATGCCGAGCTTGTTCGCCGCGACCCGGTCGGTGAGCGCGCTGCTCACGTCGGGCGAGTTGTTGAAGTGCGGGTACATCTCGGCGCCCGCGGCCGCATGCACCTCGAGCCCGGCATGGTCGCGCTGCAGGCAGGGACCGGCCGCGATGTAGCGGAAGCCGAAGCCGAAGCGCACCGCGGCATCGATGTCCTCGGCCTCGCAGAAGCCCTGATCCATCAGCCAGAACGCCTCGCGCGACATCGCATGCTGCAGCCGGTTGGCGAGGAAGCCCGGGATGTCGCGCTTCACGCGAACCGGCACGCGGCCGGTGGCGCGCAGCATCGCGCACACATGGTCGGCGACCTTCGGGTCGGTCGCCTCCGAGCTCACCACCTCGACGGCTGGCACCAGGTGCGCCGGCATGAAGTAGTGGGTGTTGAGCATCCGGTCGCGCGAGGCGAGGCCTTCGCCGATCTTGCTGATGCCGATCGCCGACGAGTTGCTGCACAGCGGCGTATCGCGCCGGGCCAGCGTCTCGAGTTCGCGGAACAGGGCGCGCTTGAGTTCGAGCTGCTCGGGCACCGCCTCGATGACGATGTCGATCTGCGGCCAGGGCACGCCCGCGAGCCCGTCGTGCACGGTGTAGCGCCCGCGCGCGGCCGCGTCGGATCCGAGCTTGTCGAAGGTCTGCCCGATGCGCTCGGGGATGATCGCGCGCGCCTGCGGGAAGGTCTCGACGATATGGGCCTGCGCGCCGGCATGGGCGAAGGTCGCCGCGATGTCGCGGCCCATCGTGCCGCCGCCGACCACGGCCACCTGGATACGGGATGCGTCCATGTTCTCCATGTTCTAT
>CAMDXD010000377.1 GCA_945877995.1 Bordetella parapertussis | reverse complement strand
TAC
Organism: Bordetella parapertussis; assembly: GCA_945877995.1. Lineage (GTDB taxonomy): Bacteria > Pseudomonadota > Gammaproteobacteria > Burkholderiales > CAIKXV01 > CAIKXV01. The sequence continues at coordinate 4,214 of CAMDXD010000377.1, read as the reverse complement.
CTGCACCGCGACGACCCGGAGACGCCGCAGGAGGAGACCATCCTCGCGCTGGGCGACGTGATCCGTTCGGGCAAGGTGCGCTACATCGGCCTGTCCAATCTGTCGGTGTGGCGCATGCTGCGCTTCATCCACCACTGCGAGAAGCTGGGCGTGCCGCGGCCGGTGGTGTGTTCGCCTTACTACAATGCGATGAACCGCATGGCCGAGGTGGAACTGATCCCGGCCTGCGTCGATGCCGGCCTGGGCATCGTGCCGTACAGCCCGATCGCGCGCGGCGTGCTGTCGGGCCGCTATGCGCCGGGACAGCCGGTACCTGCCGACTCCCGTGTCGGACGCAACGATGCGCGCATCATGCAGACCGAGTACCGCCCGGAGTCGGTCGAGATTGCGCAGCAGGTGGTGGCCCATGCGCAGTCGCGCGGGATCAATGCGGCGCAGTACGCGGTGAACTGGGTACTCGCCAACCGCTACGTGTCATCGGTGCTTGCAGGTCCGCGCACGCTCGAACACTGGGAGGACTACCTCGCCGGGCTCGACTACCGCTGGTCGGCACAGGACGAGGCGCTGATCGACCAGCACGTAAAGCCGGGCCATCCGTCGACGCCGGGCTTCACTGATCCGAAGTTCCCGGTCGAGGGCAGGCGCCTGGGCTGACCAGCTTCGGTCAGAGGTAGATCACCGCCGGGAACACGGCCACCGCCAGCACGAGCAGCAGCCATTGAAGATTGTTGCGTGCCAGCCATCCGGTGAAGTGGAGTGCCAGGACGATGATCGCGAAGACGTAGAAGAGGGCGAAGGCCATGGCGTGAGGCGGTACCGGTTCGCGTTAAGGGTATGCGATTGTTGCATCACCTCGCGGCAATGTCGAATCGTCGCTTTGCGCGGAAGGTGCCCGGACACGCGCACCGGGCTGCCGGTTCCGCTCGTGTCCCCCGCCTCCGGGCGCTGCTGCGCCCGGAGGCTCCTCCTTTACCTCGCTTCACCGGCAGCCCGGGGCGCGCGTCTTCTCCACCACCATGCCTTGTTGAGAGGGGAGGATGGGCTGGTGCGACGGCACTGCGGTCTGGTGCCGCCGGACCGTTGCAGGGTTCCTCTCTCACCACAGCACCTGCGCGGATCGAGGCGAGGGGCTACCTGGCGGAGCGAGGTAAAGGAGGAGGCCCGGACCTGCGGGAGCAGGGCCGGGCCGGGGGACACGAGCGGAGCCAGGTAGCCCCTCGCCTCGATCAGGCAAGGCCGCCGCCCCCTCACCCCACGATGCGGAAGTTCATGAACTGCCACGGATCGTTGCGGTCGATCGCCTCCGGATACAGCTCGCCGCGGTACGCCAGCGGCGTCCAGTCGGTAAACGTGCCGCCGAGCCTGCCCAGGTACGGACGGGCGATCTCCATCAGCAACTGGTCGTCGAGGTGGTCGGGCTCGACGATACCGGCGGCCGGATTGCGGATGGTCCAGATGATCGCGCCGACGAAGCCGATGTTCACCTGCATGCCGGTCGCGTTGTTGTACGGCGCCAGCTGGCGCGCTTCGGCAACCGACAGTTGCGAGCCGTACCAGTAGGCCCCGCGCTCGTGCCCGCACAGCAGCACGCCGAGTTCGTCGACACCATCGGTCAGCTCGTCGCGCAGCAGCCGCTGGGACGGCTGCAGCCGGTAGCTGGATTCGACGAACTGCTGCAGCGAAGCCACCGCATCGTCGCAAGGATGATAGGCGTAGTAGCAGGTCGGTCGGTATTGCACGTCCGCGCCGTCCCTGACCGTGAGGAAGTCGGCGATCGAGTGCGCCTCGCCGTGGGAGATCAGGTAGCCGTGGAACGGACCTGCCTGTGGCGCCCACGACCGGACCCGCGTCGTGCATCCGGTTCGATCGAGGAAGATGCTGCTGCCGCAGCCGAAGTCGAAACGGCGGCCGTCGTGCGGGAAATGGTTCTCGTGCGTGCCCCAGCCCATCTCGGCCGGCTGCAGGGATTCGCCAGCCAGCGCCTCCGAGGACCACGTGTTGCAGAATTCGTCGGCCTGCTTGCGCCGGTCGGTGGTCTGGTGGTCGCGCTCCGAGATCTGGATGACCTTGATGCCCAGCCGATGGGCGAGGGCTGCCCATCCGCCTTGCGTGGCGGGACGCGCCGGCAGGCGGATGTCGCTGGTCGAAGCCAGTTCCATCAGGGCCTGCTTGACGAAATGCGAGACGAGGCCGGGATTGGCACCGTGCATCACCACCGCGGTGGGAGCCCGTGGATCGTCGCCGCGCAGCGACAGTGCGGTTTCGCGATGCGCGTAGTTGGTGCGATGCTCGATGCCGATCGCGGTGTCGGTATGTCCGCCTATCCACGGCTCGATGCAGGCATCGAGGTAGAGCACGCCGTGGCGCTGGCACCATTCGATCGAGTCGATGGACCCGACGTCGACTGCCGCATTGACCAGGAAATCGCCCGGCCCGAGATGGCGTGCATAGATCGCGCGATAGTTCTCGCGCGTGATCGGCTCGTTGATGAATCGGACGCCCAGACCCTCGGCGATCTCTCGACCGCTTTCGTTCGCCGTGACGATGGTTATCTGCTCGGGGGCGATGTCCACATGTCGCATCAACAAGGGAAGCGATCCCTGTCCGATGCTGCCGAAGCCCACGATCAGCATGCGGCCTTTGAACGCCGCGTACCGGATGTATTCGCTCATTTCACTCCGTTGGTGAGTGTTGCATTGATCGATCATTGCCCGGCAGGCGCCGCTGGGCGCGTGCCGTACGAACGGGGTGTACCGACGCTGGAACCTTGGCGGAAACAGGCCGGACGCGTATTTTACGGAATTGGCAGGTTGTTTTCGCGCTTTTGCGCGCAGCGTCCCCATTTACCGGTGCCAGCCATGCTCGTCCGTTTACATCGCAGCCAACCCGCAGCCGTCCGTGGCCGGCGGATCCCCGCACCGGTGCTACCGCGCGTATCGATTGCTTCGTGGCCGGGCGCGGCGGGCTGGTGAAGCGCTACATCCTCGCCCTCGATCAAGGGACCACGAGCTCGCGCGCGCTGGTGGTCGCCGACGACGGCACGGTGGCGGCGAGTGCGCAACGCGAGATCACGCAGCACTATCCGCAGCCTGGCTGGGTCGAGCATGACGCCGAGGAGATCTGGGCCACCCAGCTCGCCACCGCCACCGAAGCGATGGCTCGTGCCGGCATCGCGCCCGACCAGGTCGCCGGGCTCGGCCTGACCAACCAGCGCGAGACCGTCGTGCTCTGGGACCGCGCCACCGGCCGTCCGCTCGCGCCGGCGATCGTATGGCAGGATCGCCGTACCAGCCAGGACTGCGCGCGGCTGCGCGAAGCGGGCATGGAAGACCGCGTGCGTGCGCTGACCGGGCTGCTGCTCGATCCCTACTTCTCGGCGACCAAGCTGGCCTGGCTCCTCGACCATGTGCCGGGTGCGCGTGCCCGTGCCGCGGCCGGGGAACTCGCCTGCGGCACTATCGACAGCTGGCTGGCATGGAAGCTCACGCGCGGCGCGCTGCATGTCACCGACGCGGGCAATGCCTCGCGCACGCTGCTGTTCGACCTTGCGACCGGTGCGTGGAGCGATGAGCTGTGCGCACTGTTCGACGTGCCGCGCGCGCTCCTGCCGACGGTCGTCGACTCCACCGGCGTGATCGGCCATGCCGCGGCTGACCTGCTTGGCGCGGCGATCCCGATCGCCGGCATCGCGGGCGACCAGCAGGCGGCGCTGTTCGGTCAGCGCTGCACCCGTGCCGGCATGGCGAAGAATACCTACGGGACCGGTTGCTTCATGCTGATGCACACCGGCGATACCCCGGTTATCTCGTCGCACCGCCTGTTGTCGACCGTGGCATGGCGCGCCGGTGCACGCCGCGACTACGCGCTCGAGGGCAGCGTGTTCGTGGCAGGGGCGGTCGTGCAGTGGCTGCGCGATGCGCTAGGCGTGATCCGCCACTCGAGGGATGTCGAGCCGCTGGCGGCCAGTGTCGACGATGCGGGCGGCGTGGTGTTCGTGCCGGCGTTCACCGGACTGGGCGCGCCGTACTGGGACCCGGACGCCCGCGGTGCGATCCTCGGTCTGAGCCGTGGCACCGGTGCCGCGCACATCGCACGCGCTGCGGTCGAGTCGATCGCCTTCCAGAGTGCCGAACTGCTGCTGGCGATGCAGGCCGATGCCGGCGTGCCACTGGCCGAACTGCGCGTCGATGGCGGTGCAACCGCAAACGACGTGC
>CAMDXD010000376.1 GCA_945877995.1 Bordetella parapertussis | reverse complement strand
TCGCCTGCATCGTCGGCTATGAGGTGTGCGCGCGCGTCGGAGGCGCGGCGAAGATGCGCATCATGGTGCAGCCGCACGGCACGTACGGCGTGCTCGGGGCAGCGGTCACGGTCGCCCGATTGAAAGGGCTGTCGCACGCGCAGGTCAGGGCGCTGATCAACGTCGCCGGCGCAACACCGATCGGGGGCAACCGCCAGACCATGCTCGACGGCGCGACCGTACGCAACTGGTATGCAGGGCACAGCAGCCAGATGGGGCAGATGGCAGTCCGGCTGGCTGAAGCAGGATTCACCGGACCGCATGCCGCGCTGGACGTGACATTCGGCCAGGTGCTGGGCGACGCGTTCGACGCTGCACAGGCGGTCGCAGGACTGGGCGAGCACTGGTATGCGGGGGAGGGGTACATCAAACTGTACTCCGGCGCGCGTCACCTGCACTGCGCGATCGATGCGCTGCGCGACCTGTTCGAGCGCCATGCTGAGGCTTCCTTCATGCCGGAGGACATCGTCCGGGTGGAGGTGCGGACGCATCGCCTGGCCGTTTTCTGCGGCAAGACGGTAGTGGACAACGCGTTCGGTGCCCGCTTTTCGGTGCCCTTCGCGCTCGCGACCGTCCTTGTCCATCGCCGCTGGGACCTCGATTGCTTCGGCGAGGCTGCCGTCGCCGATCCGCGCATCCGCGACCTGATGCTGCGGGTGGACCTGCAGGAGGATGAAGGCTTCACCCGCCTGTATCCCGAAAAGCAGATGTGCATGCTCGGCGTCGTCCTGAAGGACGGCCGACGGCTCGAAGGCCGCTGCGAGGTGATGCGGGGCGAACCGGAGCGTCCGCATGCACCAGGGGAGGTCGAGCGGAAGTTCTTCGATCTCGGCACGCCGGTGTGGGGGCACGCGCGTGCTGAGACGGTCTATCGGGACAGCCTGGCGCTCGCACGCATCGGCAACATGCGCGATTTCGCGGGCGGTGCCGACCTCTGACGGCTGGTTGGGACGATGTCCCTGCGCCGACGCTACTGGGTGTTCTCTAGGCCCGCTGCCCGTATGACCCGCGACCACTTCGCGGCTTCCGCCTTGACGAAGGCTGCGAAGGCTTCAGGGCTGCTTGGGGTCGGTTCGGCACCATCAGCGGCCATGCGTTCGCGCACGTCCGCCGCGCCGAGATGCTTGCCGACCTCGCGCGCCAGTTTCGCCACGATATCGGATGGCGTACCGGCGGTCGCGAACAACCCCGTCCATCCGGTGATCACCACCGTCGGATAGCCGGATTCGACGACGGTCGGTACCAATGGAAATGCAGGCGCGCGCTTGTCGCCAAGCGTGGCGAGCAGGCGCAGCTTGCCGGTCTTCACATGCCCGGTGACGCCCTGGGTCGAGGTGAACATCAGCGCGATTTGGCCGCTGATGAGGTCGGTCCATGCCGGCGTGGAGCCCTTGTAGGGCACGTGCACCATGCGGATGCCGACCGCGCTTGCGAACAGCTCACCTGCCAGGTGGGTCTGGTTGGCCAGGCCTGCAGACGCATACAGCAACTCACCAGGGCGGGCCTTCGCGAGCGCCACCAGCGCTTTCACCGAAGACGCCGGCAGGCTCGGCGTCACCACGAGACCAAAGGTGTTCGTCGCGATCTGGGTGACCGGCGCGAGGTCGCGCAGCGGATCGTAGGGCATCTGCCGGTACACGAACGGATTCATCGTGATCGCGCTGGGCACGCCGATCAGCAGCGTGTAGCCATCGGGCTTGGCCCGCGCCACTACCTCCCCGCCGATGATGCCGTTTGCACCCGGGCGATTGTCGACGATCACCTGCTGTCCCCAGGACTCGGTGAGCTTCTGGGCGAGCGTGCGCGCGACGAGGTCAGGGCCCGAGGCGGGGGCCTGGGCGACGACGATGCGGATGACGCGGGTGGGGTAGTCCTGGGCGAGGGCCAGCGGGGAAAGGACCAGCAAGAAGCTCGCCGCGAAGGCACGTTGCAAGGGTTGATTCATCGGAAGCAATCTCCAGGTCGCCCTGATTGACGATCACCCAAGTTGGCGCTGGATGAACGATTTCAACAGCGCCAGCCCCCGCGTGGCTGCATCGCTCTCCTTCCAGAGAAAGATGTGCGGTGCACCGGGCGCCATGTACAACTCTATGTGACCGCCTGCCTTGGCATAGGCACCGACGAAGGCCTGTGACAGACGCATCGGTACTGCGGCGTCTTCAGTCCCCTGCAAATAGAGTGCTGGCGGAGTGAGCACCGGTTCGCCACGCTCGAGAATGGCGGACGGGTTGCCTTCCGTGATGCCGTCGGGCGTCCGGAAATAGTTGTCGCTGAGCGACGCGAGCGCTTCGTTGCCGATGCCCTTCGCATAGAGATGCCGCGCGAGCGGATCGATCACGGGCCAGCAAACGATCACATACTCGACTCGGGCGTCGACTTCCGGTGCCGCCGCGAGAGGCAGCGCCGCGTAGCGCTTATCGTGCGGACGCATGGCGGTGAGCATCGCCTGGTGTCCCCCGCTCGAATAGCCGATCGCACCGACTGACGCCGGACTTGCGCCGAATCGGGCGGCATGCGCCTTGAACCAGCGGATCGCGTAATTGATATCGACCAGCGACGCGGGGTAGGGCGCTTCGCTAGCCAGATGGAAGTCCAGTGCGACGACGACGATGCCATGGCGCGCGAGTTCCGCATCGACGGGGGCATCTTCGAACCGGTCGTACTTCATCCAGCCGCCGCCATGGATATCTATGAGCATCGGAAAGGGCCCTGCGCCCTGGGGTTCGTACACCCGTGCGAGCCATGACTTCGTCCCGTCATGCCGGTACTCGACATCGCGTATCCGGGCCTCGAACTGCGCCCTGGGATCGTAGTGCAGCGTGCCGGGGGTTTCGGTGCCCGTAGTGTCGGCCATGCGCCCTCCTTATATGTGCAGTTCCGAGCAGCGCGGTAGCGCGTTCACGTCGGCTCAGTCGACCTGAATACTACGTTGCCACTGGCGGGACGACTGAGCCCGCGCAGAGCGACTACTGCGCTACGACGCCGGCCGCCTTTACGAGCTTCGCCGAGCGCTCGAAGTCTTTGCGGTAGAACACGGCGAATTCCTCCGGCGTGCTGATCACAGGTTCAAGTCCGAGCTTGACGAGCGCAGTCTGAAACTCAGGTTCGTTCAATGCCCGGTTCAGCGTTGTATTCAATTGTCGGATGATGCCCGCTGGCGTTGCGCCGGGCACCATCAGTCCGAACCATGTACTGACTTCGTATTCAGGCACGCCGGACTCGGCGACGGTCGCGATTGCAGGCAACGAACGCGATCGACCGGCGCCCGTCACCGCGAGGGCGCGCAGCTTGCCGGAAGCTACCTGCGGCAGTGTCGAAGCAAGCCCGCCGAAATAATATGAAACCTCTCCTGACAGCACGGCGTTCATCGCCTCGGCCCCGCCCTTGTAAGGGATGTTGACCGTGTCCAGCTTTGCCATCGAGTTGAGCAGTGCCGCCGACAGTTGCGGCGGGGTACCCTGACCGGATGAAGCGAAGTTCATCACGCCGGGCCTCGCCCGGGCAAGGGCGATCAGATCCTTTACCGACCTGGCCGGCAGCGATGGGTGGACGACGAGCAAGTATTGGTTAGACACGATCAGACCCACTGGAGCGAGGTCCTTGATCGGGTCGTACCCGAGCTTCCGGTACAGGCTGGCGCCCAACGTTATGAAACTGCCCCCGAACAGCATCGTGTGGCCGTCCGGCAAGGCTCGTGCGACATACTCGGTCCCCACCTGGCCACCGGCGCCGACGCGATTCTCGATCAGAACGGGTTCGCCGAGCAACTCTGACAATCGCACCCCAACCCGGCGCGCGATGATGTCACTGGACCCGCCCGGGGCGAACACTGCGACCAGTCGCAATGGCTTTGTCGGGAATGGCTGAGCACACAGAGGGCCAGAGCAGAGCCAGCCTGCGATTATGAACGACGCCGCCAGCGTTGATTTCATTGCAGCCTCCGTGTGGATGCGTTCTTCGAAATCCAAGCGGCTCGTTTCAACGTGATTTCCAACAAGCTGACTAGGCCAGAGGTACAGCGCCGACTCGAGATTGAAGTGTCCGTGCCGGTCGGAAACACGCCCGCGCAGTTCGCGGCCGAAGTGAAGGCTGAATTTGCGAAATGGAAGTCCCTGGTCGGCAAGCGCGGAATACTCTGAGCGAGCGTTCGCGACTACGTCAGCGCAGGACGACGCCTGCTTCCTTC
>CAMDXD010000375.1 GCA_945877995.1 Bordetella parapertussis | reverse complement strand
GCTGCCTGGGTCGAACGTGTTTCGAAGCACGGAGCCCGACGGCTGCTGGCACCCTGAGCGCACTACTCCGCGACGATGCCGGACTCCTTGACCACTTTCCCGTAGCGCTCGATCTCGCGCCGGATGAATGCCGTGAACTCGGCCGGGGAACTCGCCACCACCTCGCCACCTTGGGCGGCGATGCGCTGGCGCATGTCCTTCGTGGTCAGCGCCGCCACGGCCTGCTCGGACAACCTGCCGAGCAGCTCGCGAGAAAGGCCGCGCGGCCCGACCAGACCATACCAGGCCTGAGACTCATAGCCGGGAAGGCCAGCCTCGGCCACGGTCGGCAAGTCCGTCCACGCCGCGTTGCGACGGGGAGAAGTGACGGCCAGCGCACGCACCCGGCCACCGGTCACCTGCTCCGGCGAGGTGGGCTGGATGATCATCATGTCGACGTTGCGCGCCATCAGGTCGGTGAGACCGGGTGCGCCGCCCTTGTAGGGCACATGGTTGATCTGCAGCCGGCCCTGCCACGCGAACAGGGCGCCTGCCAGGTGCTGCGAGGAGCCGATGCCGCCGGAGGCATAGCTCATCGCGCCCGGCTTGCTCCTCGCCAGCGCGAGAAGATCCTTCAGGCTGGCAGCAGGCACGCCGGGATGCACCAGCACCAGCTGCGCGAAGGTCGCCCCGAGGCTGATCGGCGTGAAGTCGCGTTCAGTATCGTAGGGCAGCTTTCGATAGATCAACGAGTTGATCGCATGGCCGATCGCCACATAGAGCAGCGTGTATCCGTCCGCGCTCGCCTTCGCCGTCATCTCGCTGGCGATGATGCCGTTGGCACCGGGACGGTTGTCGACGATCGCCGTCTGGCCCCATGCGTTCGACATCTGTGACGCGACCACGCGGGCCATGATGTCGGTCGTGCCCCCGGGCGCGAATGGAACCAGCATCCTGATCGGACGAACGGGGAAGTTCTGCGGCTGCTGGGCATGCGCCTGTACCGCGCCCAGGACCAGCAGCGCGGCGACGCCGGCTGCGGCCTTCATGCCGCCACCGCTGCAGCGACAGCCTCGTCCACCACGTGCCCGGACGGCGTACCCATCACTGTCGTGCGCTCCATGTGCCGGCGCAGCGACGCGTCGTAGTCACCGAGGGCGACATGCATCGTGCAGCGGTTGTCCCAGATCAGGATGTCGTCGGGCCGCCACTGGTGGCGATAGATGAACTGAGGCCGGCTGGCATGGCGGATCAGGTAGTCGATCAGCGGGCGGCTCTCTTCCTCCGTCATTCCTTCGAAGGACTTCACCTTCTCGCCGATGTACAGCGCCTTGCGGCCGGTCTCGGGATGCACCCGCACCACCGGTTGCGCCACGGGCGGATTGAGCCGGCGGTTCTCCTTCTCCCACTCTGGCGCGACCCCTGCGTTCTTGCGCTCCGGTCGATGCACGCCGTGCAGGTCCGCGATCAGCTTCTTCATGCCAGCGGACAGCGCTTCATAGGCGGCATACATGTTCGTGAACATGGTGTCCCCACCGACCGGGGGCACCTCCACGCCGCGCAGCAGCGATCCGAGCGAGGGCACCAGCGTGAACGACATGTCCGAATGCCAGAGCTGCCCTGTGTAGCGCGAGTTCGACGGTTCGCCGTTGGCCTGCGGCAGATTGGTCACCATCAGCAGTTCGGGATACTCCGGATGGCGGTCGCGCGGCAGCGAATCGTGGCGGTCGAGCTCGCCGAAACGGCGGCTGAACTCAATGTGCTGCTCGCGGGTGATCTTCTGCCCGCGCAGCAGCAGCACGCCATGGTCCAGGAAAGCACGATAGATGCCGCCGAACTCGGATTCGGACAGCGGCCTGTTCAGGTCGATGCCGACCACCTCGGCGCCGAGCGCATAGGAAAGCGGACGCGTTTCAACGGTCATGCCGGCTCCTCCGGAGGATGCGGCCGGCTGGCTGCCGGCTCGTCGTGTGGAAAAATTCTACTCGCGAATAGTACGTTCAAACACCCCTGCGAGCGCCTGAGCGCCACGGCCTCGAGGACGCGAGCGTCGCGCCGACGCGCTGCACGCGCACTGCCCTGGCCCCTGGACTGGAGGGTGGCGGAGGGGACTGGCTGTCTACCGGACTGCGCTCGTGTCCGGCCCGGCGTGCGACCATCTGCAGGGCATGGCGACGCCGCATCCAGCATTGCGTGTCGCCCCGGATCAACTGGCGGCCGGCGCGCCGGGAAAAGGATCGGATGCCGCAACGGATGCTCCCGCGTTGACGCTCCTGCTTGCGCTCGCCTCGGCGTTCGCCTTCGCCTGCGCGATGATCGCAAGCAACGTCGGCCTGCGCCACATGAGCGCCCGTGCCGGGGTGACGGTGAGCGTGCCGTCTGCGGCGGTGCTGTTCTGGCTGGCGCTGCCGGCGTTCATCGATCCGGCACTGGCGGCAGCGCCGATCAGCGCGCTGGGGATATTCCTCGCCATCGGGCTGTTCTTCCCGGCAGCGGTGACGCTGCTGGTGTTCGAGTCCAACGCCCGGCTCGGGCCGACGATCGCCGCAACCGTGTCCTGCACCGCACCGCTGTTCGCGGTGGCGGCCGCGGTGCTGCTGATGTACGCCGCGCTGGTGGACGGCGAGGTGAGCCTGGTGGCACCGATCGTGGCCGGTTATCCGCTGTTCACCCTGCTGTTGTCAGCGCTGTTTCTGGGCGACGAGCGGCTCGCAGGCCGGCACCTGCTCGGTGTCGCGATCACCGTGGCCGGTGTGGTACTTCTCGCTTCGAGCTAAGTTGCCAGGCGCGCGATGAAGTCCAGGGTGTCGAGCACCACGTGCGTGGTGCCGTCGCGCGAGCCGATCGCTCGTGCTGAGGTAATTGGGCGCAATCGTCGGCGCCTCGTCGGTCTGGAACAGCCAGTCGGTGCGCGGATTGCCAATGCAGTAAAGGTAGCCGACCGGGATGTGGATCCAGTGGTAGTCGTCCTGCCTGCCGGCCTCGATCATCAGCACGCGCTTGCTGGCATCGGCACTCAGGCGATTGGCCAGCAGGCAGCCGGCGGTGCCACCGCCGATGATGATGTAGTCGAAGGTGTTCTCACGCATGGTGTCTCGATGCCCTTGGCCTTGCTGCCTGGGTCGAACGTGTTTCGAAGCAGCGCCGTTCCAGACGCCACGAGTAGCCCGAATTCCGCAATTTCCTGGGGAGACGCCCCATGAACACCCGCCGGCGCAGCCTGCCCGCCTCACGGCAGTCGCCGTCACCGGTATCTCTGTGCATTATTTCCGCGTAGCACCTGTGCTCTTAGGTCTGCACTGATAAACTGACGAATAATGTGTATTCAGCCTGTTCCGCAGCAAGCGCCATGAACAAGAGCCTCGAGCAGCCCATGCGTGACGATCTTCAGCCATTAGCGGGCGCCGAGCAATGGGTGTCCGAACTGAAGACCTTCGAAGCCCCTGCTCTGGCGCTGCAGGGCTGTCTGCAGGGCTGGCGCTTCGATCGCGACAAGGCCGACGCGCGTGCGTAGCGTGCTGGACACCAACGTCCTGTTTTACGCGGGTTCGCCCGACGCACCGGCCAGGCAGCGTCCGGCATTCTACCGTCGCTTCGACCTCGTGCAGGCAGCGTCCGTCAGCGGCTGCCCCAGGTCGCGTCGGATGCGGCGAGGCCCGCTCGTGATTGAGCCGCATACCGCGCTCAGCCGGATCGCCATCGCGGTGCTCGGCGCGCTGCTGGAGCTCGGTGCCGCACACGCCCAGACGGCGCTGCCCGCGGGCGGGCGCGTGGCCGCCGGCCAGGCGAGCATCGGCGCACCGAGTGCCAATGGGCTGACGGTCACCCAGAGCTCGGACCGCGCCGTGATCAACTGGACCCGCTTCGACGTGGGCGCCGGCCAGTCGGTGATCTTCCGCCAGCCCGGTGCGGGTAGCGCCACGCTGAACCGCGTCGGGGGGAGCGCGACCTCCACCATCGCCGGGCGCATCGAGGCCAACGGCCAGGTGTTTCTGGTCAACCCCAACGGCATCTCGATCACCTCGACGGGCAGCGTGCGAGCGGCCGGCTTCGTCGCCTCGACGCTGGACATCGGCGACGCCGACTTCCTGGCCGGGCGGCTGGACTTCAGGGGCACGGGCAACTCTGCGCGGGTGAGCAACGCCGGGCGCATCGAGGCGCTCACCGGGGGGTTCGCCGCGCTGCTGGGCGGAAGCGTCGCGCAACACGGCACGATGTCGGTGCCGCTAGGGCGCATCGGTCTGGCCTCG
>CAMDXD010000374.1 GCA_945877995.1 Bordetella parapertussis | reverse complement strand
GTCGGGGTTGCCCGATTACGAAGTCACGCTCTGGACCGGCGTGTTCGCGCCCACCGGCACGCCGCGCGAGGTCGTCTCAAGGCTGGAGCGGGACATCGATGCAAGCATGCAGCAGGCGGACACGCGCGAAGCGCTGACCCGGCTGGGGTCCGAGCCGCATTTCATGGGCAGCGAGCCGTTCGCGGCGTTCCTGCGGGCCGACCATGCGCGGTGGGTGAAGCTCGGCAAGGCAGCCGGCATCCAGCTGTAGCGCCTCACACCGCCGGCAACAACCCCGCCTTCCGCAGCGCCTGCTCCCTCGAGAGGAAGATCGACCGCTCGCCCTGCGGCCTTGCCAGCGGCCGCGACAGCGCACGCGCATCCGGGCTCTGCAGCCACAGCCGCATCAGGAAGCGCTGCTGCTCCTTCTGCGGCCCGTCGCGAAAGCCGGTGCGCGAGTGGAACGCGACATAGTTGTTCAGGTACTGGATGTCGCCCGGCTCGAACGCCATGTCGAAGCGCAGATCATCGCGCTGTGCCAGCAGGTCGACGAGGTCGAGGGCGTCGCGCTCCTCGTCGGTGAGCGGGGCCTCGCCCACCGTCGCGCCCTGCTCTATCGTCTTTCGCACGTAGCGCGTGGACAGGCGCCCTGCGTGGTGGTCGAACACCGGGATGCGGTACTCGGTGACGCTGCCCAGGCCGGTCCCGGTCTCGCCGCGCAGGCTGTAGTAGAAGCCGTTGAACAAGCAGTCGAGCGCCTGCGGGCGGGTGCGCAGGATCTCGTTGTAGATCGACATCGAACTCGAGATGCTCGACAGGCCGCCCTCCATCGCCTTCTGCACGCAGAGCAGACCGACGAGGTCGGTCGGGTCGCTGTGGAAGGGCATGTACGCATTCGTACGGTAGCCGCGCACCAGCTCGCCGTTGCTGACCTCGCCCCACTTCAGGCCCTCGTCGCGCACGTGGCCGACATGGTCGCCATTGCTGTTCTGCGCGATCACCACGCCGAGGTAGCCCGAGATGCCGAAGTAGATCTTCTCGATGTCCGGCACATCGTAGCGCGCGACCGGCACGCCGCGCAGCAGCGCGATGCCGCGGCCGTGCTCGAGCTGGCGGGTGAGTTCGCTCAGGCGCGCGGCCAGCGTCGGCAGCGCAAAGGTCTCGGGCCGGATCGCCGGCAGGCCCACGCCGGCGGCGTTGGCCGTCTTCAGCGCGGTCTCGATCTCGGCGATCTCGGCGCGGGTGAGTTCGTAGATCCAGGAGCCGTCGCGGCGCAGTTCCTCCGCCGTCCATGCGGAGGGCTCGTCGACGCGTTCGCGGAACGGGCGGGGGGAGGGGGACGGGGGCGGGGTCATATCGTTCATGCCGGATTCCTCCATGTCGGCGCCGGCCTCGGGCCGGGCCTTGCAGGCCTACGGTGGGTTCACGCCCATCAGCCCGAGCGCCGCCCGCATCAGCGGCGTGCCTGGCTCGGCCAGTTCGAGCAGGATGTTGTAGTGGTGGCAACCCTCCACCGGCATGACGGTGGTGGGGATCGCCGACCACGTGTCGGCCAGCAGCTTCGCCTGGCGGTGGAACTCGTCGCTCTCCAGTGCACCGAGCGCGATCACCAGCGGTGCCGCGCCGGCCGGCCGCAGCAGCACCGGGCTGTTGCGCCGCGCCGCGTCGAGGTCGAGCCCGACCGCCTGGTTGATGCTGGTGTAGAGCAGCGGCTCGAGGTCGTAGATGCCGCTGATCGCCAGCCCGCCCTTGAGCAGGTCTGCGGGCAATGCAGCGTCGAGCGCCGGCCAGTCGGTGGCCAGCATCATCGCGGTCAGGTGGCCGCCGGCGGAGTTGCCAGAGACGAAGATGCGCGCAGGGTCGCCGCCATGCCCGGCGATGTGGCGCCCGACCCAGGCGCAGCCGGCGCGCACTTGCGTGACGACGCGGTCGAGCGTCACCGCCGGGCACAGGTTGTAGTTGAGCGTCACCAGCGTCACCCCCGCCTGCACGAACGCCTCGGCGAGGAAGGCGACGTCGGCCTTGTCGAAGCGCTGCCAGTAGCCGCCGTGGATGAAGATCATCACCGGCGCGTTCGCGCCGGCGGCCGGGTAGATGTCGAGGCGCTCCAGCGCGGACTGGCCGTAGGGCAGGTCACGCGTGCAGCGCAGGCGATTACGCACCCGCTCCGACAGCGCCTCGCGCCTGGCCATGCTGGCCGGCCGGTCGGGCACGTTGCCCCGCTGGTTGTACTGCGGCTCGCAGAAGGCACGCGTGTAGGCCGGACGATCCATCGCAGCCTACTCCGGCTTGATGCCGGCGGCCTTGATCACCTTCGACCACTTGGCGATGTCGGTCCGGATCAGCGTGCCGAACTCCTGCGGCGTGCCGCCACCGAGGTCGATTCCGTCGGCGGCGTACTTCTCGCGCACGTCGGGTGCCTTCAGCGCGCGGTTGAGCTCGGCGTTCAACCGCTCGATGATCGGCGCTGGCGTGGCGAGCGGCGCGACCAGCCCGTACCAGGTACTGGCGTCGAAGCCCTTCACGCCGGCCTCGGACACGGTCGGGATGTCCGGTACCGCCGCCGAGCGCCGGCCGCCCGAGACACCGAGGGCGACCAGCCGCCCGGCCTTCAGGTGCGGCGCCGACACGGTGGTGTTCGAGAACCCGAGCGCGACCCGGCCTGCGATCTGGTCGACCATCGCCGGCGCGCCGCCCTTGTACGGCACGTGCACGATGTCCATGCCGGTCATCGACTTCAGAAGTTCCATCGTCAGATGGTTGGTCGTGCCGATGCCGGCCGACGCGAACTCGAGCTGCCCCGGGCGCGCGCGCGCGAACGCGAGCAGCTCCTTCACGCTGCGCACCGGCACCGACGGATGCACCACCAGGATGAAGATCGACGAGCCGAGCAGCCCGATCGGCGCGAACTCCCGGCCGAAGTCGGGCGCCTTCGGGTTGAGCGCGGTGGTGATCGCGTTCGAGGCCGTGCCCTGCATCAGCGTGTAGCCGTCCGGCGGCGCCTTGGACACCAGCTCCGCCGCGATGCTGCCGCCGGCACCGGGACGGTTGTCGACGACGAACTGCGCGTTCATCTGCTCGGCCATCTTGCCGCCGACCACGCGCGCGGTCCAGTCGATCGCACCGCCCGGCGGGAAGGGGATCACGATACGGATGGGCTTGGCGGGCCAGGCTTGCGCGAAGGACGGTGCCGGGGCGAGCGCGAGCGGCAGCAGGAGCAGTGGCAGCAGCGCGGGACGGAGGGATCGGGAAAGATCGAGGACCATTGGTGGAATCATCCGCGAAGGGATGGGCTCACGCAATCGCCAGGTTGAGCGCTCCCGATACGGAAAGTCGGGGAACGCACCCGCGAGATTGCGGCCCGCGTCCGACCGCACCCCCGGCAACGGCCGTCAGCCTACCGACCGCCCCGCCCATACACCCGCCCCACCGCCCCCACCCTCTCCCGCACCTCCCGCCGCAACTCCTCCGGCCCCAGCACCTCGCACTCGGCGCCGTACTTCATCACGTCCATCACCAGTTCCAGTTCGCTGGCATAGGGCAGCTCGAGCTCGTAGCGCCCATCGGCCAGGTACGCGCCCTTCTGCTGCGGATGCCACACCTCGCAGGCCACCCACCGGGCGCGCTCGGCGCTGAAGCGCAGCTTCGCCACCTTCGTCGCCTTCCCGGAGAAGATGCCGTAGCCCGACCCCAGCACCTCGTCGAGCGTAGCCTCGGGCACGTCATCGGCCTTCGTCGCCAGCACGCTCGCGGCCAGGATCGCGTCGATCGAGAAGCTGCGCAGGTCGCCGCGCAGGTGGCACCAGGCATCGAGGTACCAGTTGTCGCGGTAGTGCACCAGGCGCTGCGGCGACACCTCGCGCTCGGTGTCCTCGCCGCGCCCTCGGCCGCGGTAGCGCAGCTTCAAGCGCCGCCGCTCGAGCAGCGCACCGGCGACCCGCTCGAAATGCTCCAGCGTCGCGCGCCGCGCGCCCATCGGCAGCACCTTCACCCGCCGGGCGATCTCACCGGCCGGATGGCCGGCACCGCCGATCAGCGCCTGCAGCCGGTCGGCCAGCGGCTTGAGCTGGCGCGAGAGGAAGCCCGGCTGCAGTTCGCCGACCAGCCGCTGCATGGTGAGCAGCGCCAGCATCTCGCGCTCGTCGAGCCACAGCCCGGGCAGCTCGAAGCGCTGGCCGTCCGCACCGTGCGGGCGCAGCCGGTACACGCCATCGTCACGGTCCCAGTCGATCGGCGCGTTGAACCGGTCGCGCAGGT
>CAMDXD010000373.1 GCA_945877995.1 Bordetella parapertussis | reverse complement strand
AAGCCTGGCCTATCAGACCATCGCAGCGATGCGCCCGGCGCTGCCGGTCGCGGTTGCGCCGGCGCTGCCAATGCCGCCGCGTGTCGCGCCCTCGGCCGCGGCGCAGAGCACGCGCGTGCAATTGTCCCCGCTGGGCCAGGTCGCTGGCGCCGTAGGCGCGTTGCTTGCGTCCGCGTCGACCGACAACGTCGCCGCGGCAGCCACCAGCGCCACTCGTATTGCGCAGGCGATCTCGGTGCTGAACCAGTCGATATCCAGCCTCGGGCAGGTCAGCGACAGCACTGGCGACGAACTCGATTTCCTGTCGGGGGCGGAATTGAGCCAGCGCCTGCTCGCCTCCGGCCTCACCGATTCCGTGAACGGCCGGACAACTGCAGGGTCACTGTCTGCGCTCGGGCTGACACCCACGCCCGGCGGCGGATTCCAGGTGGACCGCACGGCACTGGAACAGGCGTTCCGCACCAACCCGGCCGGCGTGCTGGCGCTGGTCACCGACTACGCGCGCAACCTCGATGGTCTGTTCGCCCAGCGCGCCGGCGCCCTGCTCGACCGCTCGACGCTCTCCGGCGAGCGCGCAGGGGCGGCCGGCGGCAGCTTCCCGGCTTCGCTCGGCGATTTCGCGACCCGCCAGGCACTGGCGACGTTCCGCGCGAACTCGCTGCTCTGACCGCGAGCGGCCATGGCAGGCTGCATGCTGGTAAGGGCGAGGCGCGAAACGCCTGTGAAGTCTGCAAGCTACGCGGCGCGCACGCCGCTCACTGCGCGCCGTCGGCCGATTCGCGCGAGAACGTGCGGCGGGCGGCAGCGCCAGCAGCGGCAAGCCGGTTGGCGACGATCATGCCGACCAGCATCGCTGCGGTGAACACGGCCGCGTCGACCGACAGCGCCGCAGTACCGACCAGCGCCGGCCCGGGACAGAAGCCGCCGATACCCCAGCCGATGCCGAACAGGGCGGCGCCGCCGAGCAACTGACGATCGACCGGCCAGCGCGGCGGCAGCGCGAGTTCGCCGGACAGCATCGGGCGGCCCCGCCGCTCGACCCAGGCAAAGCCGACGACCGCGGCAAGCAGCGCGCTGCCCATCACCAGCGCCAGGCTCGGATCCCAGTGCCCGGTGACGTCGAGGAAGGCGATGACCTTGGCCGGATTGGTCATCTGGGCAACTATCAGCCCTACGCCGAGCATAAGTCCGCAGAGGAATGCCGCAATTGCCTTCATGCCGACACCCGCAGCGCGTGATGCAGCAGCCACACGGTCAACATGCCAAACGCCATGAAGGTCAGCGTGGCCGCCAGCGAGCGAAGGGAGCCGCGCGCCAGGCCGCAGACGCCATGTCCGCTGGTGCAGCCGCTGCCGATGCGCGTACCCACCCCGACCAGCAGCCCTGCCAGGATCAGCCACGGCCAGTCGACCAGGGACACCACCGGCGACATCGGCACTGCCGACACGGCGGCGAGGCCCGGCGCGGCCGCCAGCCCGAGCAGGAAGGCGATGCGCCAGCCACGTTCGCCGCCGGAGCCAGGCTTGCCCGCGAGCGCACCGGGCAGCACGTTACCCAGGATGCCGCTGATGCCGGCAATCCGGCCGATGGTCAGCACCAGGAAGGCAGCGGCGAACCCGATGAGCAGCCCGCCGGTCAGAGCGGCACCCGGCGTGAATGCATGCCAGTCGATCGTCATCACTCTTTCGCAAGCCTGTGTTGTATTCGGCAATGATACCTTTGCTGTCGCTCGTGCCAAGCACCGGTATGCGTGGCCGCGACACAATCCCCATACCCAATGGATGCGAACCTGCGCATGCGACAGCCTCTCCGCCTCTTCCGCGACGCCCCCCTCGAATCGCTGGCGCGCCGACGCTGCCTGCTCGGCCTGTCGGCCATCTTTGCCAGCACGGTCACACCAGCGGCGGCTGCAGAATGGAAAACGCAGGACGATCCGTTCACGCTCGGCGTGGCCTCCGGCGATCCGTCGGCTGATGGCTTCGTCATCTGGACCCGGCTCGCGCCGCGGCCCACGGAGGGCGGCGGCATGCCCGAACTGTCGGTCGCCGTCGACTGGACCGTCGCCGCGGACGAAGCGCACACCCGCGTCCTGCGCCGCGGGCGTGCGACTGCCGACCCCCGCCTGGGCCACGCCGTGC
Organism: Bordetella parapertussis; assembly: GCA_945877995.1. Taxonomy (GTDB): domain Bacteria; phylum Pseudomonadota; class Gammaproteobacteria; order Burkholderiales; family CAIKXV01; genus CAIKXV01. The sequence goes on along the minus strand of CAMDXD010000373.1, from coordinate 2,099 downwards.
ATGTCGAGATCGAGGGCCTCGACCCTGATCGCTGGTACTGGTACCGGTTCACCGCGGGCGGCGCGGCCAGCCCGACCGGGCGCACCCGGACGTCGCCAGCGCCGGGTGCACCCGCCGCGCGGCTGCGCTTCGCGTTCGCCTCCTGCCAGCACTACGAGCACGGCTTGTTCGGCGCCTACCGGCACATGGCACAGGACGACCTCGACCTCGTCCTCCATCTCGGCGACTACATCTACGAAGGATCGAGTGCCGGAAAGGTCCCCCGGCGGCACGAGACAAAGGAAGAGCCGCTCACCCTGGCGCAGTACCGGAACCGGTATGCCTGCTACCGGTCCGATCCGCACCTGCGCGCCGCGCACCGGAACTTTCCCTGGGTGGTGACCTGGGACGACCACGAAGTCGAGAACGACTATGCAGCTGACCAGTCCCAGAACCGCGACGATCCGAAGTGGTTCCTGCAGCGGCGCGCAGCGGCCTACCAGGCCTACTACGAACACCTGCCGCTGCGGCGCGCGAGCCTGCCGCGGGGTCCCGACATGCTCCTGTACCGGCGCGTGGCGTTCGGCGATCTGGCCACTTTCCATGTACTCGACAACCGGCAGTACCGGTCCGACCAGCCGTGCGGCGAGGGGCGGCGCGGCGGTGGCAACAGGGTGCCGAACTGCGCCGGGCGCTTCGACCCGTCGGCGACACACTGGGGCGGCGCGCAGCAGGCATGGCTCGATGACGGGCTCGCGACCAGCCGCGGCCGCTGGAACGTGCTCGCGCAGTCGCTGATGATGGCCCAGTTGACCTACCGCGACGCCGCCGGCCAGGCGGTCCACTGGACCGACGGCTGGGACGGCTATGCCACGCCGCGCGCACGCTTCCTCGCCCGGCTCGCGGCCACGAAGGTCGCCAACCCGGTGACCCTCGGCGGCGACATCCATTCTTTCTGGGCCAACGAACTCAGGCCGGACTTCGATGATCCGCGCTCGCCAGTCGTGATGCCGGAATTCGTCGGCACGTCGATCAGTTCGCGCGGCATACCCTACGAGTCGACGCTGAAGGTGCTGCCGGCCAATCCGCATGTGCGGTTCTTCGACAGCCGCCAGCGCGGCTATGCACGCTGCGAGGTCACGCCCGCACGCTGGCAGACAGGGTTCCTCGGCATCGACGACGCGGCCGACGATCAGACAGCGATCCGCACGGTGGCATCGTTCGTCGTCGAGTCGGGCCGTCCCGACCTCAACCGGGACTGACCGACGCGGCCGCCCGACCGCCCGACCGCCCCGCATCCGGCAGCCGGGTGCTGCGCGCATGGCATAATCCGCAGGTTTCCAGCCCCCGGAGCCTTCAGTTGGATCTTGCCCGCCTCGAGCGGATCTACGACGCGTACGCGAAGATCTACGATCGCCTGTTCGGCCGTGTGTTCGATGGGCCGCGCAAGGCTGCCGTGCAGTGGCTGGACGCCCGGCCGGGCGAACGCATCCTCGAGGTCGGCGTCGGCACCGGCATCGCACTGCCGATGTATGGCCCGGACCCGTTCGTGGTCGGGGTCGACTTCTCCCTCGGCATGCTGCGCGAGGCGCAGGGCTGCATCAGTGCGCACGGGATCACCAATGCCTGCATCCTGCGCATGGACGCCATGCGCATGGCTTTCCCCGATTCCTGCTTCGACGCGCTGATGGCTGCCTATGTCGTGACCGCGGTACCCGACTGTCGGCAACTGATGGCGGAGATGGTCCGCGTCTGCAAGCCCGGCGGACGCATCATCATCGTCAGCCATCTGCATCATCGCAACCGGCTGGTTGCGTTTGGGCAGCGCATGCTGTCGCCCATCACGCAGCACCTGGGATGGCGCACCGATCTCTCCCTCGAGGCGGTGCTGGCCGGCACGCCGCTGCAGGTGACGCGCGTCACCACCGTGCCACCTCTGGGGCTCTGGTACCTGGTCGAGTGCCGTAAGCCCGCGTGAGGCTTCGCGCGGGCCTGCTGGCCCTGTTCGTCGGCGCCTTCTGCATTGCCTCGTCTGCGATCTGGGTGCGCCTGTCCGAACTGGGACCTGTCGCCACCGCATTCTGGCGGGTGGCGCTCGCCTTGCCCCTGCTGTGGGCATG
>CAMDXD010000372.1 GCA_945877995.1 Bordetella parapertussis | reverse complement strand
CAGATCAGCCTCAGGTTCGTCCCCACCGCAATCCTGTCGCGGCAGGTCGCGGTGATCCGCGGCGAGGCACTCATCATCAACCTGCCCGGACAGCCGAAATCGATCCGCGAGACACTCGAGGGCCTGAAAGATGGCGACGGCAAGCCGGTCGTTCCGGGCATCTTCGCGGCGGTCCCCTATTGCGTTGACCTGATCGGCGGGCCGTATATCGAAACCAACGAGGCAGTGGTCAAGGCCTTCCGCCCGAAGAAGAAATAGGGGACACCATGACAACGCCGACCGAACTGCTCGAAACGATCGAACTCGCCACCGGGCCGAAAGGCGCGACCCCGCAGGCCGCGGTGATCTGGATGCACGGGCTGGGCGCCGACGGCCACGACTTCGAGGCGATCGTGCCCGAGTTGCGGCTGCCACCGTCGCTGGCGGTGAACTTCGTGTTCCCGAATGCGCCGATGCAACCGGTGACGATCAACAACGGCCATGTGATGCGAGCCTGGTACGACGTGGCCTTCGGCGACCTGGAAGGCCGCTCGCGCCGGCCCGACGAGGTCGGTGTGCGCGCGTCGATCGCGCACATCGAGCGCCTGATCGAGCGCGAGGTAGGGCGCGGCGTGGCGTCGGAACGGATCGCGATCGCAGGCTTCTCCCAGGGCGGCGCGATCGCGCTTGCGACCGGCCTGCGGCATGCCCGTCGCCTGGCTGGAATCATGGCACTGTCGACCTACCTGCCGCTGGGGGAATCGCTGCCGGCCGAAGCCGCCGAGGCCAACCGGCAGGTACCGGTATTCTTCGCGCACGGGACAGTGGATCCCGTCATTCCGATCGAAATGGCGAACGCGTCGGTCGAACGGCTGCAGGCGCTGGGCTACCCGGTCGAATGGCACGAATACCGGATGCCGCACTCGGTGCACCCCCAGGAAGTGGTCGACATCCGCGACTGGCTGGTCAGGGTGCTGGCTGGCTGAGGCCGCTGTTCAGGCGACGTCGGTGCGGTGCACCTTGAAGCGGGCAATGTCGAAGTCATCCCCTGCCTCCAACAGACGCGAAGCCACCAGCAGATAGGGCTTGTCCTTGATCTTGACGACGAAGCGGACGCTGCTCGAAAAGGCGCCGACCTCGAGCGCGAGATCGACTTCATCGTTTTCGTCCGGACGCTCCGACAGCAGCAGCGCGTGCCGCGGCTCGGTGTCGACCGTCGGCTCCCGTGGCTCGGGCATGAGTTCGACCGGCAGCGCCGCTGGTGCCAGCAGTTGTACCCCGACATGGTGTTCGGTCTCGTTTGCGCGGTTGATCCGGCGCACGACGCCGATACCCCAGTAGCGCGCCTCTTCCAGCCTGACGCCCGCGAACGCACCCAGCTTCACCCAGTCGCCACGCATGTAGCGGATCGTCGCGCCGTAGCCGCCCGGGCTCGAGTCGGCGGCCATCCATGTCTCGATGTCGACCGACCGCAGCGGCTCGCGCCGCTCATCGCGCTGGATGGTGTCGAGTACCGCCCTGTAGCCATGGGCGACTATCAGGCGCACGGCGCCCGCGCGGCGCTCGCGGATGCGCGCGGGCGGACGCGCGCCGAACTCGCGTACCAGGTGTTCCAGGGTCGTGATGACCAGCGGCACCGAATGTAATTCCCCGAGGCGCACCGACTCGGGGATCAGTTCTCGCTCCTTCACCACTCGCAACAGCGAGACGATCTCGGCACGGGCTTTCGATATACCGAAGTAGCGCAGGCTGGGACCCGGCGCCACCGACTTCATGAGCCGTGCCGGCGGCCGCCGGGCGGCGAGGTCGATGTAATGCGTGGTCTCGCCGCTGCAGTCGGTGGACAGCACGAAGCTGCGCGAGAACCAGGCAATTGCGCGCTCGGCGAGTTCCACCTGCGCCGGATGCAGCGCGTCGGTGGAGGCTGCCCCCAGGACCAGCAGGCGCAGGTACTCCTGCTGCACCGTCGTGTCGCTATGCGAGACCTCGTAGACACGGATCGGCTGCAGCGCGGTACCCCTGGCTTCCGCGAGCGCGAAGGCGCTGGAGGCATGCTCCCACAGGTACTGCGGCACCGGCCCGTGGCGCAGGAACCGCCACTTCACCTCGGCTCCGAGCGCCCGCATCAGGCGCGCGCAGCAGATCGGCAACATCGCGTCGAAGGTGCGGGCCTCCTTCGGATTTGTCCGGAAGATCTCGAGGCAGCGCAGGTAGGCCTGCGCAAGCGCGCGCCAGAAGTCTGCGGCCGACTTCCAAAGACGGTTCTCCTGATGGTGCGCCAGGCGTGATGCGCCCACGTAGTCGGCGTTGATCCGCCGCTGGTGCGGCTTGGCCGCCTGGTCGAGCAGGTCGATGACCTCGTACAGCCGGACCAGCGGGAATCCCTCGACGCGCAGCAGGGACTCGAGGTGACCGATGGCCTCGTCCAGCTGGGCGACCGGTTCGCCACCGCGCAGTTCGTTGATGATCTGGCGCGCCGTGTGAGGATCGGCCAGCGGGTGGTCCGGCTCGTTGGCAGTCCATCCGAACATCTTGAAATCCATTCTGCGTGGGCAGCGGTGCCGCCGCCGTTAGACCTGTAAGCGCGTCACGCTAACATCAGGCTACGCCTGTTTCGAGGGCATATGTCACTGACATCCCGGCAGGCTTCGTGCATGTCAGGACAGAATCGGCGCTGGCACCAACGCCCGGCAACGGCCGCGCACCACATCCACCGAGCGCAGTACGGCCAGTCCGGCGATGAAGAACGCGCCGGTGATCAGTATCGCCAGGCGGTGCTCGCCGCCGGAAAGCCAGCTCACCAGCCCGTAACTGACGGGACCGAGGATGGACGCCAGCTTGACCGCGACGCCCCACAGGCCGAAGAACTCGGCGCGGCGTTCGGCCGGGCTGAAGTAGCCGACCAGTGCGCGCCCTGCGGACTGGCTGGCGCCCAGGCAGATGCCGACCACGTTCGCGGCGATCCAGAACATGCCTGGTCCGGTCGACGCCCAGGCGAGCCCGATCGCGAGCAGCCAGCCGACCAGCGTGATCGCCAGCGTGCGTGCATGTCCGAGCCGATCCTGCACCTGCCCGAAGACTGCCGCCCCGACCGCCGCAGTGATGTTGACCAGCAGGATCAGTCGGATCGTGTCGGCGGTTTCGAACTTCAGGACCTGTTCGGCATAAATGGCGGCCAGTGCCACCACCGTCTGCACGCCAGCCTGGTAACAGACGATGCACCAGAGGAAGCGCCGCAGGTCGGGGAAGCTGCGCAGCGAACGCAGCGAGTGCCCGAACTGCACGAAGGCGGCCCGCCACGGAATCGAACCACCGGCCGCCGGTGGCTGCACGGTGCTGCGCTCGCGCAGGAACAGGAAGGCTGGCAGCGAGGCCAGCGCGAAGATGACCGCCGTGATCAACATGCAAACGGGCACGAAGGCCTCGCCGCCCTGCCCGGCAGCCTGCGCATGAGACACCCAGGCAAGGCTTGCACCCAGGCTGACCAGCCCGCCGAGGTAGCCGACCGACCATCCCCAGCCGGACAGCCGCCCGAGCGCCTCCGGCCGCGCGATGTCGGGCAGGAAGGCACCCGCGAGGTTCTCGCCGACGCTGAAGAACAGGTTCGACAGTGCGACCAGCGCGATACCCAGCCAGATGTCGCCGCGACCGACCAGCGCCAGCGCAGCGGTGAAGAGGACGCAGCCGATGGTGGTGAACACGAGCAGCCGCTTCTTGCAGCCGTACCGATCGGCATAGGTGCCGATCAGCGGGCCGAGCAGGATGGTCGCGGCGTACGACACCGCGAGCGATATCGTCCACGCGAAGGTCGCCCAAGAATGACCGGCGGCGACCACGCTGACGAAATAGGCGTTGAACACAGCGGTCACCACCACGGTGGTGTAGCCTGAATTCGCGAAGTCGTACATCGCCCACGACACCGCCTCGCGCGGGCGCACACCGGGCGCAAGCTGGTCGGACAGGAACCTCATCGGTGTGATCCGGGCCCTGGTCGCGTACTCGCCCGCGCCGGGTCTGGCGGCGACGGACGCCGGCGCGCATCGCGTGCGATCACGCCCGCGCCGACCGCGAGCACCACGCTCAGGGCCACCGCGAGCGGCGCCAGCCCGGCGATTCCGGCCAGTGCACCGAAGCAGACCGGCACGGTCACTTCGATCGACTTGTTCACCGTCTGGCGCATGCCGATCGCCTCCGCGGCGCGCCCGTCAGGGGCTCGCGCGTAGGTCAGCGCCATCGACAGCGGCATGCCGCAGCCAAGCGAGAAC
>CAMDXD010000371.1 GCA_945877995.1 Bordetella parapertussis | reverse complement strand
GGGACGCCGGCCGCCGGATACTGCGCGCCTGAACGGGCGCCGCCACCGGCTGCACTTGCCGGGCTGCGCCCTCAGCCGCGGGTGATGAAGATCACCAGGCCGAGCAGCGACGCGACCAGTACGGCCGCACCGATCAGGCCGCCGATGATCGCCTGTGCCGGCGTGATCGAGCTGGCATCGGCTTCGAGGTCGCGCGCCTTGCGGATGCCGAGGAAGCTGCCCAGCACCGCACGCGCGACCGACAGCGGTCCGGCCCGCCGCGGGGCTGGCGTGGCAGCGTCGGCTGCTGCAGCAACAGGGGTGTCGGGAGGGCGCTTTTCCATGGAGACAGGATAGCAGAGCCCTGGGGTTGCCAGCCGTTGCCGCGGCGGCCAGCCTTGAAAGCGGGCAACGAACCCCAATCTTCAACGAAGACGCGAAAACGGAGGGCCCAACCCCATGCGCTTCGACAAGTTCACCACCCGGTTCCAGGAAGCACTCTCCGGCGCCCAGAGCCTCGCCGTCGGTGCGGATGGCCAGTTCATCGAGCCGCAACACCTGCTGCTGGCACTGCTCGAACAACAGGAGGGCGGCACCGCGGCGCTGCTCGGCAAGGCCGCAGGCAACGTGGCCGGGCTGCGCGAGGCTTTGCGCGGGGCCATCGCGCGCCTGCCGAAGGTGGAGGGCCACGGTGGCGAGGTCCAGGTGGGTCGTGACCTCGCCGCACTGCTCAACCTCACCGACCGCGAGGCGCAGAAGCGCGGCGACCAGTTCATTGCCTCGGAGCTGTTCCTGCTTGCCGCCACCGGCGACAAGGGCGAGACCGGGCGGCTGTTAAAGCAGTACGGTGTCGCCCGTGCCGACCTCGAGAAGGCGATCGTCCAGGTACGCGGGGGCGAGGGCGTATCCTCGCCCGAGTCTGAAGGCAGCCGCGAGGCGCTGAAGAAGTACACGGTCGACCTCACCGAGCGGGCGCGCGCCGGCAAGCTCGACCCGGTGATCGGCCGCGACGACGAGATCCGCCGCGCAATCCAGGTGCTGCAGCGGCGCACCAAGAACAACCCGGTGCTGATCGGCGAACCTGGGGTCGGCAAGACCGCGATCGTCGAGGGCCTCGCCCAGCGCATCGTCAACGGCGAGGTTCCGGATTCGTTGCGCAACAAGCGGGTGCTGTCGCTCGACATGGCATCCCTGCTTGCCGGCGCGAAGTACCGTGGCGAGTTCGAGGAGCGGCTGAAGACCGTGCTGAAGGAAATCGCCCAGGACGAGGGGCGCACCATCGTCTTCATCGACGAACTGCACACGATGGTCGGCGCCGGCAAGGCCGAGGGCGCGATCGACGCTGGCAACATGCTCAAGCCTGCGCTCGCCCGCGGCGAATTGCACTGCATCGGCGCCACCACGCTCGACGAATATCGAAAATACGTCGAGAAGGACGCCGCGCTCGAGCGCCGCTTCCAGAAGGTGCTGGTCGACGAGCCGAGCGTCGAATCGACGATCGCGATCCTGCGCGGATTACAGGAGAAATACGAACTTCACCACGGGGTCGACATCACCGATCCGGCGATCGTCGCCGCGGCCGAACTGTCGTATCGCTACATCACCGACCGCTTCCTGCCCGACAAGGCGATCGACCTGATCGACGAGGCGGCGGCGCGGATCAAGATGGAGATCGACTCCAAGCCCGAGTCGATGGACAAACTCGAGCGTCGGCTGATCCAGCTGAAGATCGAGCGCGAGGCGGTGCGCAAGGAGAAGGACGAGGCCTCGCAGAAGCGCTTCGGCCTGATCGAGGACGAGATCGCGCGGCTCGAGCGCGAGTACGCCGACCTCGACGAAGTGTGGAAGGCGGAGAAGGCGCAGGTGCAGGGCTCGCAGCACGTGAAGGAAGAGATCGACCGCCTGCGTGCGGAGTTGAACGGCCTGCAGCGGCAGGGCAAGTTCGAGAAGGTCGCCGAGATCCAGTATGGCAGGCTGCCGGCGCTCGAGGCGCAACTCAAGCACGCGACCGAGGGCGAACGCGTCTCGGTCACCGGCAAGCCGAAGCTGCTGCGCACCCAGGTCGGCGCGGAGGAGATCGCCGAGGTGGTGTCGCGTGCGACTGGCATCCCGGTGTCGAAGATGATGCAGGGCGAGCGCGAGAAGCTGCTGCAGATGGAGGCGGCGCTGCACCGGCGGGTGGTCGGCCAGGACGAGGCGGTGCGCCTGGTGTCCGATGCGATCCGGCGCTCCCGTTCCGGGCTGGCCGATCCGAAGCGCCCGTACGGTTCGTTCCTGTTCCTCGGCCCGACTGGCGTGGGCAAGACCGAGCTTTGCAAGGCGCTGGCCGAGTTCCTGTTCGACTCCGAGGACCACCTGATCCGCATCGACATGTCCGAGTTCATGGAGAGGCACTCGGTGTCGCGGCTGATCGGCGCGCCGCCGGGCTATGTCGGCTACGAGGAAGGCGGGCACCTGACCGAGGCGGTTCGGCGCAAGCCGTACAGCGTGATCCTGCTCGACGAGGTCGAGAAGGCGCATCCGGACGTGTTCAACGTGCTGCTGCAGGTGCTGGACGACGGCCGCATGACCGACGGACAGGGGCGTACGGTGAACTTCAAGAACACCGTGATCGTGATGACGTCGAACCTCGGCTCGCAGATGATCCAGCAGATGTCGGGCAGCGATTACGGTGTCGTGAAGGTCGCGGTGATGGCCGAGGTGAAGACGCATTTCCGGCCGGAGTTCGTCAACCGGATCGACGAGATCGTGGTCTTCCATGCGCTCGACGAGGCGAACATCGCCAATATTGCACGCATCCAGCTCAAGCTGCTCGAACAGCGCCTGGCGGCGATGGAGATGACGCTCGTGGTCACCGATGCGGCGGTGGCGGAGGTGGCGAAGGCGGGCTTCGATACGGTGTTCGGGGCGCGGCCGCTGAAGCGGGCGATCCAGGGCGAGATCGAGAACCGGCTCGCGCGGGAACTGCTCGAAGGCCGCTTCGGCGCGAAGGACACCGTGAAGGTCGATGTCCGAAACGGCATGTTCGTGTTCGCGAAGGCATGATCGAACGCGTGATCGAAGGCGCGGCAGCGGGTGTTCAGGGTTCGTCGTCCACCAGGATCACGTTCGGGACGGTTCGCTTGCCGGCTTGTGCGGGACAAGCAAGGGTACTTGCAAAAGTCGTGTGTCGGCTTTCACCTTCGCCTGGACCCGGTATATTCGGAGGCGGTGCATGTTCGTCACGATGCCTGTCGTCGAGCGGTGCATGGCGCCAGCAGGCCTGACCCTACAAGGAAGCTGCCCTCCCGATGAACCTGATGGCCCGCCGCATCGTCGGCGACACGCGCTTCGAGCGCCTGATCATTGCGCTGATCGTGCTCAACGGAGTGCTGGTCGGCCTCGAGACTTCGGCCACCGTCGTTGCGCACGCCGGCCGCGTGATCGAATGGGTGCACCACCTGATCCTGGCTGCGTTCGTTGCCGAGGTCGGATTGAAACTCGCTGCCGTCGCGCCGGCCTGGCGCCGGTACTTCGGCGATGGCTGGAACCTGTTCGACTTCGCCATCGTCGTGCTGTCACTGCTGCCTTTTTCCGGCGAACTCGCGATGATCGCGCGGATGGTGCGGCTGCTGCGCGTGCTGCGGCTGGTGTCGGCGGTGCCCAAGCTGCGGCTGGTGGTGGCCACGCTGGTGCATGCGCTGCCGAGCATGGGGCATGTACTGATGCTGGTCGCGCTGCTGTTCTACATCTATGCAGTGGCCGGCCACCACCTGTTCCACGGCACGGACCCGGAGCGCTGGGGCACCCTGGGGGCTGCGCTGCTCACCCTGTTCCAGGTCGCGACGCTGGAGGGCTGGGCCGAAGTGATGTATGCCGCGATGGAGACGGCGCCCTGGGCCTGGGTCTACTTCATCTCTTTCGTGATCATCGGCACGTTCGTGATGATCAACCTGTTCATCGCGGTCGTCATCAACAGCATGGAGGAGACTAAGGCCATAGAGGCTGCAGGCGACGGCCGGGCGGCAGCGGCTGGTATCGACGCGCCGTTGCTCGACGAACTGCGTGCCGCACGCGAGGCACTGGCGCGCGTCGAGGCCGCGCTGTCGGCGAGGAAGCCGTGAAGCGCCCGCGCCGTGCGGGTGATCGGGCATGAATCCGCCCGCGCTGCCAGCCATTCCGGCACAGGGATCGGTCGTGGTCACGGGTGCGGCGAGCCAGGTTGGTTTCTTCCTGCTGCCACGCCTGGCGGCGGCGGGCTTGCGCGTGATCGCGGTATCGCGCCGACCGGA
>CAMDXD010000370.1 GCA_945877995.1 Bordetella parapertussis | reverse complement strand
TGGAACCGGCGGCGCTGGCGGCGCAACTGGCCGGCGCCGAGGCGCTGGTGCTGATCCGGGAGCGCACGCCGGTGAGCGTCGCGCTGATCGAGCGCCTGCCGACGCTGAAGATGGTGAGTCAGCTCGCGCGCACAACCCACCATATCGATGTCGCCGCCTGCACCGCGCGCGGCATCGCGATCGCCACCGGCAACAGCAAGTCGCCGGTGTCGCCGGCGGAACACACGTTCGCGCTGATCCTCGCCGCCGCCCGCTCGATCCCGCTCGAGGCCGGCCGCATGCGGCGCGGCGAAGAACCGACCACCCTCGGCTTCACGATGCGCGGCAAGACGCTCGCCCTGCTCGGCTTCGGCACCATCGGCGAGCTGGTCGCGCAGATGGGACGCGGCTTCGGCATGCGCGTGGTCACCCATGGGCGCGCCGGCTCGCGCGAGCGTGCCGCCGCTGCCGGCGTCGAGTTCATCGAGGACCGCGCCCGCTTCTTCCGCGAGGCCGACGTGCTGTCGCTGCACCTGCGCCTGACGCCGGAGACGAAGCACTCGGTGACGGCGGCCGACCTCGCGCTGATGAAGCCGACCTCGCTGCTGGCGAACACTGCGCGCGCGGAACTCATCGCGCCCGGCGCGCTGGTGGCGGCGCTGCAGGCCGGGCGGCCTGGCTACGCGGGCCTGGACGTGTTCGAGCATGAGCCGGTGCCGGTCGACCATCCGCTGCTGCAGATGGACAACGTGGTGTGCACGCCGCACTACGGCTGGGCGACGCACGAGACCTACGAGCAGTACTTCGGCGAGGCTTTCGACAACGTGGTCGCCTTCGCCGAGGGGCGGCCAACCGGCATCTTCAATCCCGAGGTGCTCGCATGATGATGCGCTGACCGGGGCCGCGATCCGGGGCCCGGGCCCCGGCACGGTCGCGGGCCCGCCCCCGCACCGCGTTTCTTGGTATGGTTGGCGTTCAGTGCCGAAGCGCCCGGCGCCCGCGCGGTTCCCGCAGGGGCGCAGCACGCAGAGGCCGCCCGAAGAGGCGGCCCGGCGAGGCGGCGGCCGGAACCTCCCGGAGGAGAATACCGATGTCTTCATCGATCAAGCGATCGATAATGCCGGCCGCGCTCGCGCTGCTTGTGGCGGCTGGCAGCACATGGGCGCAAGGACAGTATCCGTCCCGTCCGATCCGCATCATCGTGCCGTTCGCGGCCGGCGGACCGACCGACTTCAATGCACGGCTGGTCAGCCAGCGGCTGAACGAGGCCTGGGGCCAGCCGGTGCTGGTCGAGAACCGGCCCGCGGCCGGCGGTGTGCCGGCCACCGAGTTCGTCGCGAAGGCGGCGCCGGATGGCTACACGCTGCTCGGTGCCAATCCGGGGCCGCTGACCGTCGCGCCGCATATCCGCAGCAACCTCGGCTACGACACGATGAAAGACCTGCTGCCGATCGTGCTGGTCACCACGACCACGAGTGCCGTCGTCGTGCACCCATTGGTGCCGGCACGCTCGGTCAAGGAACTCATCGCGCTGGCGCGGAAAAACCCGGGCAAGCTCAGCTTCGGTTCGCCGGGGGTGGGCACGGTGGGCCACCTGACGATGGAACTGTTCAACTCGATGGCCGGCCTGAAGATGGTGCACGTGCCCTACAAGGGCGTCGCGCCGGCGCAGGTCGACCTGCTCGCCGGCCATATCGACGTGATCACCATGTCGATCCCGAATGCGCTCGACTTCATGAAGCAGGGCCGGGTGCGCGTGATCGCGGTCAACGGGCTGGAGCGTTCGCCCAGCATGCCGGACATGCCGACCGTCGCCGAGGCCGGGCTGGCCGGCTTCGAGTCGCGCAACTTCAACGGCATCATGGGCCCGGCAGGCATGGCGCGCGAGCTGGTCGTGCGCATCAACGCCGAAGTGAACAAGCGGGTGCTGTCGCCGGAGGGCCGCGAGCAGCTGGCCGCGGTGGGCTACGACGTCGCCGGCGGATCGCCGGAGGACTTCGGCGCGTTCCTGAAGCGCGAGTTCGAGAAATGGGGCCGCGTCGTGCGCGCGGCCAACGTCAAGGCAGAGTTCTGAATCCGAACGGACAGGGAAGGCAGACACGATGGCTGCAGCGAACGAGGTGAAGAAAGATCCGCAGTACTTCATGTATTTCCCGGGCAACTACCGGTGGTCGTCGGCGTTCATCAACATGCTCGGCTCGGCGCCCTACGGCGGATCCGAGATCGGCGAACTCGACCGCATCGGCCGCCTGCTCAAGGGCAAGGCACCCGAGGACGACCAGGCCTGGTTCGATGCCTGCAACACCGTAGCCGACACGGTGACCGCGTTCGCCAACGAGCGCAGCCAGTCGGGCCACCGCTATTCGGCCGCCGCCGCCTACCTGCGCGCGGCGAACTATTACCAGATGGCCGAGCGCTTCCGCACGCCGAAGGATGCGGCGGCGCTGGCGTCGTACAAGCGCGGCGTCGACTGCTTCCACCGCTACATCGGCGAGACCGACCTGAAGATCGAGATCGTCGAGATTCCGTTCGAAGGGGCGAGCCTGCCCGGCTACTTCGTGCATGCACAGAATTCGTCCGAAGGACGCAAGCCTTGCGTGGTGTACTTCGACGGCCTGGACGTGACGAAAGAGATCCAGTTCATGCGCGGCGTGCCCGAGCTGATCAAGCGCGGCATCTCGTGCCTGATCATGGACGGCCCAGGCACCGGTGAAGCGATCCGCTTCCGCGGCATGGTGCTGCGCCACGACTACGAGAAGGCCGGTTCCGCCTGCATGGACTGGCTCGAGACGCGCGCTGACGTCGACGCGCAGCGGGTCGGCGTGGTCGCGATCAGCCTCGGTGGCTACTACTCGCCGCGCATGGCCTCGCTCGAGCCGCGCTTTGCCGCGTGCATCGCCTGGGGCGCGATCTGGGACTACTACGCGACCTGGAAGAAGCGTATCGACGCCTCGTTCAAGACCTCGCTGTCGGTGCCTGGCCACCACATCACCTGGATCCTCGGCGTCGACACGGTGGAGCAGGCGCTCGAGAAGCTCGAGCCGTTCCGGCTCGACGGCGTGGTGCAGCAGATGCGCTGCCCGTTCCTGATCGTGCACGGCGCAGACGACGAGCAGGTACCGCTGGTCGATGCCCAGTCTCTGTACGCTGCGAGCGGCTCGCCGGACAAGACCCTGCGCGTGTTCACCGCAGAGGAAGGCGGCGCCCAGCACTGCCAGCGCGACTACCTGACCAAGGTCGTCGCTGTGATGTGGGACTGGTTCGAGGACAAGCTCAAGCCCCGCTGCTGACGTTGACGTTGGGGTCTGACCTTGGCAGTCGCCAGACCATCCGAGACTACGTGACCCTGCTGCAAAGGGTGTTCCTGCTGGAGGAACTCCCGCCCTGGCATTCGAACAGACTCAGCCGCCTGGTGAAGACGTCGAAACTGCACATCGGCGACACCGGGCTGGCCGCGTGCCTGCTGGGGGTCGGATTCGGTGACCGGTTGTTCGCGGTGCCGATAAACTGGCTATGGGAAACGCCCTGACACCCTGACACCCTGAGGGCCTGTGGCAGGCGCACGGATGGGCAAGGACTCTTACTTGACTGAATTACTCGACTTCTCGTATCGTTCTGCCTCGATCGGTGGCACCGCTTGCCGCCCTTCCGTCATATGCCGAGGTAAAACACCATGAGCGTTCGCGACACCATCCATCAGCAGGTCACCAGCCACCCGGTTGTCCTTTACATGAAGGGCAACCCGAGCTTCCCGCAATGCGGCTTCAGCGCCAACGCTGTGCGCATTCTGTCCGCCTGCGGCGTCGATCAGCCGTTCACAGTAAACGTGCTGGAAGAACCCGAGATCCGCCAGGGCATCAAGGAATACGCGAGCTGGCCGACGATCCCGCAGCTGTACGTGAACGGCGAGTTCGTGGGCGGCTCGGACATCCTCACCGAGATGTACGAGTCGGGCGAACTGAAGACGCTGCTGGACACCACCAAGGGCTGAGCAAGCCGGACAGGCGAGCCTCCGGTTGCCCGAGGTTCGCCCGCTGCGCCATCTGCATCAGCTGCGTTGGCTACGACGGTTGCTTCAACCGCCGCCCAGCGCGTACTGGGTCAGTATCACCACCGCCATCGCGCCTAGCGCAATCCGCAGCCACTGGCGGTAGGTCCTCGGATCGACGCCCTCGCGTGCACGGATGCCGCGCTTCTGCGCGATTGCAGTGACGGCAGCCAGCGGCAGCGTCATCGCCCACTGTCCCATCGTCACGCCGCCGAGCAGCGTGAAGGTCACCAGCT
>CAMDXD010000369.1 GCA_945877995.1 Bordetella parapertussis | reverse complement strand
ACACCTATTCGGGGCATCCGGTGGCTGCCGCAGCCGCGGTGGCGACGCTCGAACTGTACGAGCAGACCAGCCTGTTCGAAGCCTCGCGGCCGATGCATTCGGCGATCGCCGATGCCGCGCACGGCATGCGCGAGCTGCCGAACGTGATCGACGTGCGCAACATGGGCCTGATCGCGGCGATCGAGCTGAAGTCGCGCGAGGGCAAGCCGGGTGCACGCGCCTACGAGGCGATGGTGAAGTGCTTCGAGCGTGGCGTGCTGGTTCGCACCACCGGCGACACCATCGCGCTGTCGCCGCCACTGATCGTCGAGCAGTCGCACCTCGACGAGATTTTCGATACGATCGGAGATGTGCTGCGCACGATCGACTGAGCAGGCCGCACGCATTTCCATCAATCGCGGAGCGCCGATGGCCCAGAAGCGTGAACGAAAACTGGCCGTGGGCGCGATCAGCGCCCGGCCGACCCTGACCGGCAACCACCACGCGGTCGCCACCGGCCACTACCTGGCTTCGCTGGCCGCGATGCGCGTGCTCGACCGTGGCGGCAACGCGATCGATGCCGGCGTCACCGCCTCGATGGCCCTGGCCGTCCTGCAGTGCGACATGGTGTCGTTCGCCGGCGTGGCGCCGACCCTGATCTACCTGAAGGAAGAGGGCCGCGTGGTGAGCCTGGCCGGGCTTGGCTGCTGGCCAGCCGCCACCGATGTCGCGAAACTGATCTCGGCGGGCAACGGCAAGCACGTGCCCGAGGGGCTGTTGCGCACCGTGGTTCCGGCCGCGCCCGGCACGCACATCGAGGCGCTGCGCCGCTGGGGCACCATCAGTTTCGAGGAGGCGGCGACACCGGCGATGGAACTGGCGCGCGACGGCTTCGCGGTGTTCCCGCTGCTGGCCAGCAACCTCGAGTATGTCTACGAACAGAACGCCCGCTGGCCGGACAACCACAAGGTTTTCAATGCGCCCGGCGATCGCGCGCTGCGGCACAACGAGGTGATCCGCCAGGCCGATCTCGCGAAATCGATCGGCGGCATGATCGAGGCCGAGCGCCATGCGCGCGGTGACCGCGACCACAAGCTGCGCGCGGCACGAAATTTCTTCTACGACGGCCCGATTGCCGATGCGATCGAGAAGTACCACGTCGAGAACGGCGGCTTCATGCGCCGGTCCGACCTGGCTGCCTGGGAAGTGCCGGTCGAGGACAGCCTGCGGGTCGATTACCGCGGCTACCAGGTGCACAGCTGCGATGCCTGGTGCCAGGGCATCGTGCTGCTCGAGTCGTTGAAGATCCTCGACGGCTACGACCTGCGCGCGATCGGGCACAACTCGCCCGACTATGTGCATACCGTTGCGGGTGCGCTCAACCTCGCGTTCGCCGACCGCGAGGCCTATGTCAGCGATCCGAAGTTCGTGCAGGTACCTTCGGCCACGATGCTCTCCGAGGCCTACGCGGTGCTGCAGCGCGCGCGTATCGACCCGGCGCACGCATTCCCGAAGATGCCGGATCCAGGCCCCGTGGGCGAGTTCGCACGGGCGGGATCGCCCGGGCCGAAGGGTCCGGTCACGCGCAGCCCAGCGCAGATGTCGATGGACACCATCTACGGCTGCACCGTCGATCGCCATGGCAATGCGTACTCGGCCACGCTCTCCGATCCGCAGTACGACACGCCGATCATCCCCGGCACCGGGCTTGCCATCTCCGGGCGCGGCTGCCAGTCGCGCCTCGAGCCCGGGCACGCGGCCGAGGTGAAGCCGGGCAAGCGGCCCCGGCTGACGCCCAATCCGTCGCTCGCCTTCCGCGACGGCGAATTGTTCATGGCCTTCGGTACCCCGGGCGGAGACGTGCAGTCTCAGGGCATGCTGCAGGTGTTCCTGAACGTGGTCGAGTTCGGGATGACGATGCAGCAGGCGGTCGAGGCGCCACGTTTCGCGAGCTACAACTTCCCCAATTCGTTCGCACCCCACGAATATCGGCCCGGCCGGCTGGGGCTCGAGACTGACCTGTCGCCCGAAGTGTTCGAAGCGATGCGCAGCCGTGGCCACGATGTCGAGACCTGGCCCAAGTGGTCCGCGGTAACCGCGGCCGTCTGCGCGATCATGCGCCACGAGAGCGGGCAACTGCATGCCGGGGCCGATCCCCGGCGCGAAGGTTATGCGCTCGCCTGGTAGGGTGGCCATGCGCCGCCGCCTCGTGTCCCGGGTGCTGCCAGCCTGCGCTGCCGTGCTGTTGCACGTCGCACCAGTGGCTGCACAGCCGGTTGCAGGCCAGCCTGCGTTCCCCGTACGGCCAGTGCGGATGATCAATCCGTTTTCCGGCGGCGGCGGCATCGAGCTCACCGCGCGCCAGATGGGCCAGTACCTGTCCGAGCGTTGGGGCCAGCCGGTCATCGTCGACAACCGGCCCGGGGCCGCGACCATCGTCGCCACCGAGATCGCGGCCAAGGCCGCGCCCGACGGCCACACGCTGCTGCTGATCACCACTACATTCGCGATCAACCCCAGCCTGTACGGCAAGCTCCCGTACGATCCGGTGCGCGACTTCACGCCCCTGATCCAGCTCACCGCCCAGCCGAACATCGTGGTGGTCAGTGTCAACTCGCCGATCCAGACGGTCAAGGACCTGCTGGCCGCCGCCCGCGCGAAACCGGGCGAGCTGACCTTCGCATCGCCCGGCGCAGGCTCGGCGCCCCACCTGTCGGCCGAACAGCTGCGTTCGATGGCGAAGATCGACATGATCCACGTGCCCTACAAGGGCATCCCGCCGGCGATCACCGACCTGCTCGGGGGGCGCATCACGATGCTGTTCACCACCGCGCTGTCGGCTGCGCCGCAGATGAAGGCAGGCAAGATACGCGCGATCGCCGTCACCAGTGCACAGCGCAACCGGATGCTGCCCGACGTGCCGACAATGGCCGAGACGCTCCCGGGCTATGACCTCAACGCCCTGCAAGGTATCGTGGTGCGGGCCGGCACCCCGCGTGCGATCGTCGACCGGCTCGGTCGCGACCTGCGGGAGGTGGTGGCGCTGCCCGACGTGCGTGCCCGGCTCGAGTCCGAGGGGGCCGACGTCATCGCCAGCACGCCCGAGCAGTTCGCCGCCGCGCTGCGGCGCGAGACGGCCACCTGGTCGCAGATCGTCAAGCAATCCGGGGCGAAGCCGGAGTAGGTTGCGGCGCAGTCTGCCGCAGTGCGGGATAATCGGTGCAGTCCAACCCTGCGGAGTTACCGACATGCCCCTCGCACAGATCTACATGGCCCCCGGCCGTACCGACGAACAGAAGGCGCAACTGATCGAACGCGTCACCCAGGCCTTCACCGAAACCGTGGGCGTGCCGGCCGACTCGGTCTGGATCACCATCCAGGAAGTCCCGCGCACGCAGTGGGGGGTGGCTGGCCAGACCCTCGCCGCGAAGAAGTGACGCGATGAACCTCGATCGAGTCGGTTACGGCAAGAAGCTCCCGGAAGAGTTCAACGTGATCATCGAGATTCCGATGAACTCGGATCCGGTGAAGTACGAGGTCGACAAGGAGACCGGTGCGATGTTCGTCGACCGCTTCATGTCGACGCCGATGCGCTATCCCTGCAACTACGGCTACATACCCCATACGCTGTGCGGCGATGGTGATCCGGTCGACGTGCTGGTGCTGAGCCCCTATCCGCTGATCAGCGGCGTGGTCGTACGCTGCCGTCCGGTAGGCATGCTGAAGATGACCGACGAGGCTGGGGAAGACACCAAGCTGCTGGCCGTGCCCATCGACAAGGTATGCACGCTCTACACGGCGGTGAAGGAGCCAGCCGATGTCGCGCCCCTCGTGCTGGCGCAGGTCGCTCACTTCTTCGAGCACTACAAGGACCTGGAGCCCGGCAAGTGGGTCCGCATCGACGGCTGGGAAGGCGTCGACGCGGCGAAGGCCGAGATCACGGCCGGGGTGCGCCGATTCGACGAGGCGAAGAGCAAGCCTGCGTTCTGAGCATGTTTTGGTGCGTTGCAATAACCATCCGTGCACGCACCAGTGATGAACGCACTTTTCCCTAGGGCGTACAGTTTCATGCGGAACGCTGCGACGCAGCATTGCATGTCTCGCTCCTCGCCGGTGCGTGACCACGTATGGAAACAGATTGTTTTCGCAGGATGCCGGGAGTAGGATTCCTTGCGCTTCGGGGCTAGCGCTGGCGAAGTGCAGGACGAGGCATCACGCACGCGCTGCACACGCAACGGCAGGGCACCCGGACGCAAGGTCAGCAGGAGGAGGTCGTTGGAGCGAAGAAG
>CAMDXD010000368.1 GCA_945877995.1 Bordetella parapertussis | reverse complement strand
CTGGGTGGGTGCTGCCGCAGCACGGGTACTGCTTGATGGCGATGCCCGGCTCGACGATGTCGAACGGGTCGCCCCACCCCGACACCGCCTTCGACGCATCGTGGTGCCCCGCGCCGTTGAAGACCGCGAGGAAGCCCTGCGGATGCTCGAACGCGCCTTCGTTCGCGGTGAAGCCATGGCGCGCGAGCAGTGCCGCGTACAGCCCGTTGCGCGCGCAGTGGCCGACATGCAGGGACTTCACCATCGTGCCGAAGTTCGCCTTCAGGCCCGAGGACAGCGAGGCGGCGGTGGCGATCGCCGTCGCGGTGCGCTCGCCGTCCAGGCCGAGCAGCCGCGAGGCGGCGGCCGCCGCGCCGAACACGCCAAGTGTCGCCGTCGGGTGCCAGCCCTTCTCGTAGTGGTGAAAGTGCACGGCGCGCGCGATGCGCGTCTCGACCTCGAAGCCGGCCACGTAGGCAGCCAGCAGGTCGCGCCCGCTGGCATGCTCGGCCTCGGCGAGCGCGATCAGCCCGGGCAGGATCGGCACCGAGGGATGCCCACCGATGGTGTTGTTGCAGTCGTCGAAATCGAGCACATGCGAACTGACGCCGTTGATCAGCGCGGCGTCGAGGATGCCGACGCGGCTGCGGCCACCGAACACCAGCGCCGGCCCGGCGCCGGCGGCCAGCGCCATCGCCGCTCGCTGCGGCGCCGGTTCGGCGGCGCCTGCGAGGGTCACGCCGATGGTGTCGAGCAGCCCCACCTTCGCCCAGTGCAGCGCCTCCGGCGGCAGGTCGTCGAAGCGCAGCGCCGCGGTGCGCTGTCCCAGTACCGTTGCGATCTGCATCGATGTGCCCCCTGTGCCGGCCCGTGCCGTCATTCGCCGCGGATGCCCGCGTCCTGGATCACCTTGCGCCAGCGTGCGATCTCGGTGCGGATGTGCGCACCGAACTCCTCCGGCGTGTTGCCCACCGGTTCGGACCCGTCGGCAGCGAGTCGTTCGACAACCTCGGGCAGGTGCAGGATGCGCACGATCTCGCGGTTCAGCCGGTCGATGACCGGGCGCGGGGTCTTCGCCGGTGCCAGCATGCCGTACCAGCCGGCGACGACGTAGTTCGGCAGGCCGGACTCGACCATCGTCGGCACCTCGGGCAATGCACGCGAACGCGTGCGCGTGCTCACCGCGAGGGCGCGCAGCTTGCCTGCCTTGATGTGCGGGCTCGACTGCAGGATCGTCGAGAACAGCATCTGTATCTGCCCGCCGATCACATCGGCCATCGCCGGCGAGCCGCCGCGGTACGGCACATGCGTGAGGCGCACGCCTGCCTGCGACGCGAACATGGCCCCGGCGAGGTGGCTGAACCCGCCGTTGCCCGACGAGCCGTAGTTGATCCCTTCCGGCTTCGCCCGCGCCAGCGCGATCAGTTCCTTCAGCGACTGGGCCGGCACCGACGGATGGATGATCAGAGCATACGGCTGGCTGGTCGCCTGCGTGATCGGTGCCAGATCGCGCAGCAGGTCGTAGCCCAGCTTCGGGTACAGCGTCGAGTTGACCGAGTGGCTCGATGTGATCATGGTCAGCGTGTAGCCATCGCCTGGCGCCTTCACCACGGTGTCGACCGCCGTCGTTCCGTTCGCGCCGGGCCGGTTGTCGACCACCACCGGCTGGCCCCAGGAGTCGGCCATGCGTTGCGCGATCGCGCGCCCGGTGATGTCGGTGCCGCCGCCCGGGGCGAACGGGATCACCAGCCGGATCGGCTTGGACGGATAGGCCTGCGCCAAGGCCGGGCCTGCACCCATCGCGCACGACACGGTCGCGAGGACGGCGAGCGCCGCGCGGCGGATGGCGCGCCGCTGCGCGCCGGTTCGAATCGAAACCACGTTCTCCTCCTGCCTGCGCCCGCATCGCGCGCGCGATCGCTGATCGGCCGCGCCGGCTCGCCCGCGCCATGCACTGGCAGCAGCGTGATCGCGTTCCACGTCTGTGATGCGCGGCGATCGATTGTAGCAGCGGCGCCCGCCAGTGCCGCCTCGCATCCACGCCAGACGGGCATCTCGCGTAACATCAGTTGCGGACACGGCCGGTGGCACGGGTAGATCCATCGCGCGACACGCCCGCAGATCGACGGGCTGCGCTACAGCCGGCGTCCGGCTGGAGGTGAAGGCATGACGCGTTTCCGGAAGATGCCGGGGGCTGCAGCACTGCTGCCGGTGACGTTGCTCGCCTGCACGGGCGCACAGGCACAGGTGCAGGTACGGACCGCCGACGCGTTCCCCGCACGCCCGCTGCGCATGGTGGTCACCTTCCCGCCGGGCGGCGCGGTGGACATCGTCGGCCGCATCCTTGGCCAGCGCCTGTCCGAAGTGCTCGGCCAGCCGGTGCTGGTCGACAACCGGCCCGGCGGTGGCCAGATCATCGGCACCGAGCTGGTCGCGCGCGCGGCCGCCGACGGCTACACGCTGCTGCTGCCGTCGATCACCCACTCGATCAACCCGGCGCTGCATGCGAAGCTGCCCTACGACACGCTGCGCGACTTCCGCACGGTGTCGCTGGTGGCGGCCTCGCCGCAGGTGCTGGTGGCCACGCCGTCGTTCCCCGGGCGCAGCGTCGCCGAGGTGATCGCCCAGGCGAAGGCTCGCCCGGGACAGATCAACTACGCCTCCTCCGGCAACGGTTCGGGTGGGCACCTGGCGATGGAGCTGTTCCGGTCGATCAGCCGTGTGTCGCTGGTGCACGTGCCCTACAAGGGCGCAGGCCCTGCGGTCGTGGACCTGGTCGGCGGACAGGTGCAGCTGATGTTCACCAGCCCGCTTGCAGTCGCCTCCCAGGTCAAGGCCGGCAAGCTGGTAGCGATCGCGATCGCCAGCGCGAAGCGCACCGACTCCTGGCCAGACCTGCCGACGGTCGCAGAGTCGGGCGTCCCGGGCTACGAGGCGAGCCTCTGGTACGGACTGGTCGCACCGGCAGCCACGCCGACCGCGGCGATCACGGTGCTGGAGCAGGCCACCTTCAAGGCGGTGCGCGTGCCGGAAGTGCGTGACCGGTTCGCGCAGCAGGGCGTGGATCCGATCGCCAGCACGTCCGGCGAGTTCGATGCCTTCCTGCGGCGCGAGGTCGACAAGTGGTCGACGGTGGTGCGCGCGTCGAAGATACGGCTGGACTGACCGCAGATGCTCGACCTGCCCGACGACCCGCTCGCTTTCTTCGACCGCATCGAGGCGCTCGGGCTGACCGACGGCCTGCCGGTGATCCCGCCGCTGCCGGCCTATGTCGACGCGATGGTGGCCGCCGCTGGCCTGCCCGCGGACGAACCGGTGGCCAGCGTGCCGCCGGAGGGCAGCGTCGCGACCGTGGCCAAGCTCGCCGTCAGCGCCGTGATGGCGGGCTGCCGGCCGGAGTACTTCCCGGTGGTGGTGGCGGCGATGCGGGCCCTGGCCACGCCGCGCTACAACCTGCTGGCGGTACAGACCACCACCAACCCGGTCACTCCGGTGCTGGTGGTGAACGGGCCCGTGCGCACGCGTATCGGCCTGGCCTGCGGCCGGGGATGCCTGGGCAACGGCTTCCGTGCCAACGCCACGATCGGGCGCGCGATCAGGCTCGCGCTGCTCAACCTCGGCGGCTGTACCCCGGGCGAAGTGAGCAAGGCCACGCACGGCTTCCCCGGGCGCTACGCGTTCTGCTTCGGCGAACTGGAAGAGCAGAGCCCCTGGCTGCCGATGAGCACCGACCTGGGCCATGACGCCGGCCGCGACACGGTCACCGTGTTCGCCGCCCAGGGCACGCAGAGCGTCTATGCCTGCTTCCTGCAAGCCGAGAGCATCCTGCACATGCTGGCCGACGGCATGCGCTGCTACGGCAACAACGGCTACCGGCGCAGCACCGGCAACCCGGTGGTGGTGCTGTCACCGGGCCATGCGCGCATCTTCCACGAACAGGGCTGGGACAAGCCGCGCATCCGCGAGGCGTTGTGGCGGATGACGCACATCCCGCTCGCGCAGATGAATACCGAGCCGCAACTGTCCCCGTCTGCCTACGACGCGCTTGAAGACCGCAGCGGCAGCGTGGCGCTGTGCGCAAGGCCCGAGGACATCGCGATCGTCGTCGCCGGCGGCCCCGAGGCCTATCACCTGACCTACCTGCCCAGCTTCTCGAGCAGCGACACCGTGACCGTCGCGATCTGAACCATGCCCATCTTCCGGAGGATTCCATGCTGATCCATGACCCGCGCAACCCGGACCCGAGCGGACTGATGCGCCCGCCGCGGCTGCAAGCGCTCGCCGGCGCACGCGTGGCC